>DASUPR010000086.1:0-34434 GCA_036281015.1 Pyrinomonadaceae bacterium | reverse complement strand
CAAGGAAGGCCGGTTGCAACGAATCGCAACTTCCGAAGACTTGCGCAACTTGTCAGTCCAGAAGAAGTCTTCATCAAAACCGCGCCGGGCTGTCGAAGTGATCGACGAAGTTGTGCGCCTGATCCTGGAGTAAAAGCGAGTTGATGCGAGCGCAACGCAAACGACAACGATTTACCGACGCGAGCGCTGTTCGTGTGCCGGGACGCGCGCCGAAGTGGATCATTCCGACCGTGAAATCGTTGCTGGTCGTGACTGACGCGCTGGCTGCGGCCGTGTCGTTCATTCTTGCGTTTTATCTTCGTGAAGGTGCTTCGGCGTTTGCGGAAAGCGGTGGGCTTGCGTGGAGTAATGAGTTTGCGCCGTACGGCGCGCTGTTGTTCTTCGTGATTGGCATACGGTTGTTGTCTTTTCGTTATTGCGATCTTTATCGACTGCGCGGCGAGTTTTCATTTGTCGACGATGGTATTCGACTCTTTAAAGCGACTGCGATCGGATCGCTGTTGATCGTCGCGGCGGCGTTTCTGTATCGCGGCGGTTTTGAGTTTCGCGCATTCTCGTACGCGCGCGGTGTGTTTGTCGCCGATTTCTTTTTGGTGCTCGTCAGCGTTGGCGCGATCAGGTTCGTCACGCGTTCGGCCCAGACACTTGCGCGGCAACGCCAGGTCAATTTGATCCCGACGCTGGTTGTCGGACGCGGTCCGGAATCGGCGTTGTTTATTCGCGAGATGCGCGAACGTCCGGCGCTTGGCTATCGCGTCATCGGCGTCGTCGATACGCAAACACCGGAACCTCATCAGATCGGAAACTACGAAGGCGTGCCGGTGATTGCGACGCTCGAAGGCTTGCCGGAAGCGATTCGCGATTCGGGCGCGAACGAAGTGATCATTGCCGATCCGCAAGTGAGCGGCGATGCGTTGTTTGAAGTGATGATGCGTTGCGGGCGTCGTCGCGGTGTTGAGTTTCGCATCGCGCCGAGCTTGTTCAATTGCCTGCCGCGCAAGACCGAGATCGATCAGATCGGCGTGCTGCCGATGATTCGCCTTTTTCGCGAACCACTTTCGAGCGGCGCGCGAATACTGAAGCGAACTTTCGATATCGTGTGCTCGGCGCTGGCGATCGTGGTGCTGTTTCCGTTATGGCTATTGCTGGCGCTGCTGATAAAGCTCGATTCAAAGGGGCCGGTGTTCTACACGCAGGAACGCGTGGGCATGGATGGGCGGCTGTTTCTGCTCTACAAGTTTCGCACGATGATCGCGGATGCCGATCCCGAATTGCATCGCGAATATCAACGTGCGTTCATTGCCGGGCGCGCGGAAGCCAATCTGGGCGATGCGCAGAAGCCGACTTACAAACTCTTTGCCGATCCGCGCATCACGCGCGTGGGAAAAGTTTTGCGGCGCACGAGTCTCGACGAAGTCCCGCAACTGATAAACGTTTTGATGGGCGACATGAGTGTGGTTGGACCACGCCCGCCGATTCCGTACGAAGTCGAGGCTTACGAGCTCTGGCATCGCAAGCGTCTCGACATGAAACCGGGACTGACGGGACTGTGGCAGGTCTCGGGAAGAAATCGGTTGCCGTTTGAAGAGATGGTGCGGCTGGATCTCTTCTATATCGAGAACTGGTCGCTGTTGCTCGACCTCAAGATCATCCTGCGCACCGGCTTTGTGATGATCGGCCGTGAAGGTTATTGACCCGAACTATTCACTGAGGCCGGCCAACACAACCCCTAACAGCAAAACCTTCTTGATGCCTTTGTAGAGCGGTTCGATCTCGCAGTTCTCGGTTAACGCGTGTGTGTCGTTGCATGGTCCAGCGCCGGTTGAAATGGAACTGATGCCTTGCAACAGCGCGGCGCTCGAATTATTTGAACCAGCATTACCAATCGGCGGATTGAAACCCATCGCGCGATGAACCGCTTCCGCGACCTTCACCAGGCGCGACTCACGATTGCCCGGCAACACCGCGGCGGGCGACGACGAAATTATGTCGGTTTTTACAGTCATCCCCTCGCGCTTGGCTTCTTCGTCGAGAATCGCCGCAATCTGTTTCTCCAGATCGGCGATCACTTCGTTGCTGGTCGAACGCAGGTCGACCGTGAACCACGCGTCAGCAGCTTTCGCGTTAACGACTTCCGAACCACCCAACATGCCGATGTTCAGGTTTGACGACGGATTGGTCGGAACTTTCAACTGGTAAATCCGCGAGATCGCACGCGCTAACGGCAGCGACGCGGAATAAGGCGGCGTGCGCGAACGCGTGTGCCCGCCTGGTCCAATAAAATGATGGCGATACCAATTTATGCCGATGCCGGCGTAGGTGAAACCTTCATAGCCGCCGTCGAGCGCGACGTAATAATCGACCTTGCCTTTGTTATCCTTGGTGTATTGTTTGGCGCCGGCCATGCTGGTTTCTTCCTCGGTCGTGAAGAGAAAGACGAGGTCGCCTTTGGTCTTGATGTTTGCGGCGTCGAGTGCGCGAATCGTAGCGAGCAGCGCTTCGATGTTCCGCGTGTCGTCGCCGACGCCGGGCGCATAGACGCGGCCGTCCCGAACGGTGGCTTTGATCTTCAGCCCGGGTTGGAAGACGGTGTCCATGTGCGCGTCGAAGACCGTGACGGGTTTGCCGACGGTACCTTTCCGCGTGGCGATCAGGTTTCCGGCGCTGTCGTAACGAATGTCGAGTTTGTGTTTGCGAAGTAGACTTTCGAGGAACTTCGCGCGCTCCTGCTCGTGTTTGGAGGGCGCGTTGATCTCGGTGATGGCGATCCACTCGCGCAGAATTTCGTCGCGGTCTTTGTCGATATGTGCGAAGGCCGCTTTGACGCGCGGGTCTTCCTGGATCGTCTTTACCTCTTCAGCGAAGTTGACTGACTGCGTTGACGCAGTAACCGGCAACAGCGCCAGTAAGGCGCAGCACACCATGAAAACGACAACTCGAAGCATCAGATTTCCTTAAGTTGGACTATAGTAGAGCGCAGTCATTCTAATATGCCGGCGACACAGATTTCGAACTCGAAATCTTTTTTTTCTGTTTGGTGCGAGCGATGCACTATCGCTTGCATCTTCCTCGTGGCGGTGTGCGCGCCTCATTCGATCGCCGCTACGCAGACTGCATGGCTGCTTGGATTGTTGTTTTGGCTGTTGCGGTTTGCGTTCTATCCGCGTCCAGTTCTCTTTCGCACTCCGGTTGATTATTTGTTGCTCGGGTTCTTTGTGCTGAGCGGCGTGTCGGGAGTGTTCTCCTACAGTCCGATCGTGTCGATCGGAAAGATGCGCGCGGCGAGTTTGTTCACGATCGTTTATCTCGTGGCGCAGAACGTCCGATCGTTGCGGCTGGTCCACATGCTGGCGCTGACGTTGATTGGCTCGTGCATGTTGAATGTGTTTTGGACCGCGGGGCAGTTGATTGTTGGGCGTGGCGTGAAAGTGCAGGGCGTGACTGCGGAGAGTCCGCTTGCGAAAGCAGTATTTCACACGAGGACGGTCAGGCAGCCGACTCCGATCAAGGATGGCGACACTGTATTTGAGGTCGACGGGAACCCCGTAGGAACCCCGGATGAACTGGCAACGGCACTGGCTGTTGGTTCCGGTCCTGCGAAGGTCAGGATCTATCGCGTCGAGTGGATGCCGGAACTTGAGGTGCCGCGCGCTCAGTTGTTGCCGGGAAGTAGCGCGTTGGAGCAGTTGGGGATTAGCGATTGGACACGCGGGCGTGATTGGCGTGCGACGGGTTTTTACGGCCACTGGGTAACGTACGCGGAAGTGTTGCAACTGATCGCGTCGCTCGCTTTGGGATTGTTTCTCGCGTTGCCGCAAAAGAAGAGTTTGTTGGGATGGTTGCTGCTCGCCGCGGTCGTTGGGTTTGTGTTTGCGCTCGGCATGACGGTGACGCGCGCGTCGTGGATCGGGTTTGCGGTTTCAGTTGCGGTGATGTTGCTGATGAGCGTATCGCGGCGCACGTTGCTGATCGCGGGCGCCTGTGCGATTCCGCTCGTTCTCGGTGGTCTGATTCTGTTGCAGCAGAAACGCAACGTCGGATTGATCGATGCACAGGACCAGTCGACGAGCTGGCGCGAAATGGTCTGGCGCGAGGGGTTTGATTTGCTCGTCAGCAATCCGCGGCACCTGATGGTTGGCGTAGGAATGGATTCAATCAAGGGTCATTGGCGGGAGTGGCGCTTGTTTGATGAGGGCCGACAGCCGATCGGTCACATGCACTCGAACCTGCTGCAAATAGCGCTCGAGCGCGGCGTGCCCGCATTGATTGTCTGGCTGTTGCTCATGGCGGTTTATGCGCGAATGCTGATCGGGATCATTCGCACATCGGTTGACTTGCCTGAAGCGCGTGGCGTCGCACTCGGTGCATTCGGTGGTCTCGCCGGCTTTTTCGTCAGCGGCTTGGTCCACTACAACTGGGGCGACTCCGAAGTCGTGACAGTCTTCTACCTCATCATGGGGTTGAGCCTGGTGTTGGAAAGAACCTTACGACGGTGAGGTTCAAGGTTCCTGGTCCAAGGGGTGTTGATAACGCTCGATGTCGTCGCCGTCGTATGCGCCTTTATGGAGACAGATCGAGCACTCCACTACGTACGTAGCGCGAATTCTGGCTTCGCCATGCGAAAGGTCCGCGAACAGTATTTGCTTCGCCTCACATTGCTCGCAAGTGAAACGAAGATACCACTGTCCAGGGGTTAGACTGCGCATCCTGATTAAACCTCAACTCGGAAAACGTTAGGGCGATGAGGGAAGGGGCGAATCAGTGACCTCTTTATAAGCGACAACTTGGCAGGCGTCAAGATAACAATCAACGTCTTTTTGACCGAGTTTTTCCGACGGAAACAATGCGTTCGATGAGCTTGGGATCGTCCGGCAAAAGGCCGGATTTCGGCAGCCGCGGAGTGAGCGTGATCCAGTTCGGGTCCATCGCAAATACCTTGCGAAACAGCGGCAACGACTCGTCGACGCGACCCATGTTCACCAGCGCAACCGCGTGCCAATAAATCATCTCGGCATTGTCAGGAACCAACCGTTCGGCAGCGGAGTACTCGCGCAGTGCGCCTTCGTTGTCCTTCTTTTCAACGGCAAGATCGCCGGCGTTCATGTGGTTGTAGGCTCGTTGCAAACGCACGAGCCGGCGCAGTTCTTTTAGCGGCTCCGGGCTGTCGTCGACGCGCAGATCGAACGTGCGATCTTTCCACGCCTGACCGGTCGGTTTTCCAGTGACAACGATCAACGCAGCTGACTGGCGCCCGCGGATGTCTCCGCCAACTGCTTGCGCTGCGTCGAGTGCTGCGAGCATTCGATCGGCGAGGTCGCCGCGTGTGTTTTCGAAAGCGCGCGCCATCGCCGGCCACACTTTGTCGTTGAGCATCAGGTTGGCCTGCACGGAGAAGTTCTTGCCGACGATGTGTCCGGCGGCTTGAATGTCGTTCTTTCCGGTCCACGCGTCGACGCGTCCTTGCGCGTCGATCATTCCGACTTGTCGCACTTCGCGTCCTTCATCTTTCGCGAGCAGTTCTTTCAGTGTGTCGGGGGCGCTTTTGCCTGCGCGCATCATGTCGAGGCCGTTCTTGCCGTAACTCGGATCTACGAATGATTGGGTTGCGACGGCGCCGACGCCGGCTTCGGCCCAGGCGACGATTGGGCCAACTGAGAACCAGTGAGATTGAACGGCGACGCCGAGTTCGCCGGTTGCGGGATCGCGGGCGACGATTGAGTACGTGTGAACTGGGCGTGTTGGGGGCGCTGGGTTCTGCGAGGCGTGTTGCGCGCGGCCAGTGACAGGGATAAAAGCAACAATTAAAAAAAGAACCAAAGTGCGCATGGTAGTGGCCCTCACTAACGGCTAAGACACGAATGGATAGAACGGCGTGTTACGAAAGATCCAAAACCCCAGGATCACAAAGAAGATCGCATAAATGTAAGGAGCGGGCAGCGCGTTTGGCCGTGGCACGCGGCCACGCAACGCCATCGTGCTGTAACGCACAAATGCGTAAAGCGCAAACGGCAGCGCCAACAACAACAGCGGGTTCAGCATGAACGCCGCCACGAAGTCACCGTGCATCAGCTCGTGAAGCGCGCGCGTCGTCCCACAACCCGGACATTGCAGTCCCGTTAAAAACCGAAAAGGACACAACGGAAAGTAACCCGATCGCCCCGGCTCAAACACAAACATGTAAACCGCACCGGCGATCAGCAGTAACCAAATTCCGATCACTGTCGATCGCCGGTACATGAACTCAGTCGGCATGACGCTATTAGCTACAACAGAGCCGTTGAGATGAGTGAGGCGTTCTTAGAACCAGCCCTTCTTGCTCTGGATGTAAGTTCTCACAAACTCTTCGTCCGACTTCGTGAGATACATGATGCCTTCGACAATACCGATGATGCTCGGAATAACCGCCAGCATGCCGCAGCTCAACACGCTGATCAGCAGCATGATGACTCCCTCGGTCGTGTAGCCCAGAACGAACTTATGCACGCCCAGGGCTCCCACGACAATGGCGAGAATTCCGGCCAGGATCTTCTTGTCACCACCCATCGCTTTCCAGTCGGTCATCGCGCCGGGATTGACCGACTGCATCGGTTGATAGCCGCTGCTAACAGGAGTCAGGGATGACTGGCAGTTGCTACAGTACTGAGCGGTATCGTCATTAATTGCGCCGCATTTGGTGCAATATCTGCTCATCTCTATCAGGTCTCCAATGAACTACGAGTTGGCAAATATGCTTAGCCCGCCGATTACGAGCCACAGGATGAGGTAACCACCCCAACCGAGGATCGCGAGGCCGAGAAAGATGTAACTGAAAAGTTTTGCCTTCTTCGAGGCGTCCATTGCGCCCGCAATGTCACCCGCGGCTACCTTTCCATTCACCTGTGCAGCGAAGATAACGCCGATGATTCCGAGAGGGAAACAACAGACCGCCGAGATGATGGCCGGAACGAGATAGTTCGGCACCTTGTCGGGCGTACCCGAAGGCGGCGGGGGAGTCCAGTCTTGTGACATTCAGTTTCTCCTGAAAACGGTATTTAAAGGATTACGCAGCCGCGTACGGGCCCGGTCCTCCGGTTGCTGGTGGTGGAGGCGGCGGTCCGTCTGCTTTGCGCTTTTCGAAGATTGGTATCGACAAGAGTCCGCCGAGCGTTGCAAGCACAAGCAGGCACAGCGCAGCAATGAGAGCGCCGACCACGAGCAGCAGCGTGCCCGACATCGGCAACTCGACGCCCGAGCGCCTCAACTGCGATTCCATCTCCGCGGCTCCAAACAACAATGCGATAGGAAGTCCAAGGACAAGGTAAATCAAGCCGCCTATCACGCCGGCAAGAGCTCCGACGATAGCGCCGTCGCCTGTTGGCACGGGCGTTGGCGAGTTCTTTATATAAAGAAAGCCAGCCAGGGCGCCGCCGCCAATCGCCCAGATACAACAGCAGTAATTAATGAAAGGAATGGCCGAGAGCAGTCCAACAATCAGACCGCCGAGCAGTGCAGGCTTAAGTTTATTATTCATTGCACTTGTACTAACAAAGCAGAGCTTGGATTGTCAATAAAATTGCCGATTTTTGTCGGCAATTCCTACTTGGAAATCTCGATGCGATCGCCGGGTTGAAGTTTGGGATCTTCGACCGTGCCGCCTTTGATGTCCTTGATGCGATAACGAACCGTCGTGAGTTTGCCGTCAGCTCCCGCGCGCAAGAGTTCGACGCGGTTTTCTTTCAGCGACACACCGCCTGCGGCGAGAATTGCCTGGAGCAAAGTGATGCCGGGTTGAAACACTTTCTGTCCCGGAAAATTGATCCGTCCGCCGATGTAGTAAAACTCCTGTGGCTTGTTTGAAACCGTAATCACGTCGCCCGATTGAACGATCAGATTGAGTGTTTGCGGATCGCTCAACTCGAGTGGCTCGCCAGTGGAGCCGCCGCGAATGATCACCACGCGTCCGGCGTCGTTTCGCATTTGCGACTCGGCGAGCACGACATAAAGCGGAACTGCCTCGCGTCGTAAGTATCGTGTACCGGGATTCACGACGAGACCGTTGACCATCACGGAGTGACTCGTGTACTGGCGCACGCCAACGGAAACTTGCGCGTTCTCTTCCACCGCACGTCTTTTTAGCTCAGCCGCAATGCGAACCTGAATCTCTTCCGTAGTCATACCGGCAACCATGATGGCGCCGCCGATAACCGGAAAATCGATCGCGCCGCTGGGCATGACCGTGAAAAGAGTTGATTTGTTGTTTGGCGAGTTGATTAGCCTGACGTCCAGCACGTCGCCAACACCAACGCGGTAGATCTCGGTCAGCACAGGCTCCGCGGTTTTGGCGGCCTTGGTTGAGTCGCTGAGCGCAGGCCGCACGGGCATCGCGCCCGCGGTCTCTTGCGCCGCAGCCGAGACAAGGGACGAAAGAACGACGAAAGCGAATAATGTCAGGGAGATTACTTTTTTCATAAGCCGGGGCAGTAGCTTGAAGTTTCGTTACTCGGGAAGTTATTGGCGTAGCATTATATACCCATTAGACTCGCAATCCCACGGGTTTTCCGAAACCGGGGCGGGTTCTGCTATATTCGCCGTTTCGCTGAACCGCGAAATTGGCTTCTAGTATGTACGAGTTTGCCGTTACCCCAGCCGTTACCAGCATTCGCCGCCGCGGCGTCGAGATCTGCGAAGTCGCGCCCGAAAGCCTCGGCGCCGAGATGGAACTCGAGGCTGGTGACAGGATAATAAAGGTCAACGGCCGGACGGTGCGCGACTATCTCGATTTTCGTTTCCACACCGCCGGCGAGACCGAGCTGACGCTCGAAGTCAAAAAGAAGAACGGCGAAGACTGGGAACTCGAACTCGACCGCGGCGAGGGTGAAGACTTCGGACTCTCGTTCGAAGCGATCGTGCCGCGGCAGTGCGCCAACGCGTGCATCTTCTGTTTCTGTAACGGCAACCCCGCCGACGCGCGGCCGTCGCTCTTTATTAAGGACGAAGACATCCGCCTGTCCTTTCTTTACGGCAACTACACCACGCTGACGTCGATCACTGAAGACGAGATGCGCCGCATCGTCGAACAGCGTTTGTCGCCGCAGTACGTTTCCGTTCACGCAACCGATCTCGACGTTCGTGCCTTTCTGCTCGGCATCGACAAGCAGCGGGCCGACATCTCGCACAAACTCGCGCGCATGCTCGACGCCGGGATCGAAGTACACGCGCAGGTCGTGCTGTGTCCCGGCATCAACGACGGCGAGATTTTGCGTAAGACGATCTTAGATCTCGCGGCTGAGTATCCGCGCATCACGAGCGTCGCGATTGTGCCGCTTGGTCTAACCCGCTACAACACCGATCGGCGGCTCACTGCTGTGACGCCGGAGTTCTGTCGCGATGTGATCGACCAGGTGAATCAGATTCAGAAACAACTGCACGCCAGGCTCGGGACAAACTTCGCGTTGCTCGGCGACGAGATCTATCTGCGCGCCGGACGTCCGATCCCGGCGAAGTCTCATTACGGCGACTACCCGCAGATTGAAGACGGCGTCGGTATGGTGCGCTCGTTCGTGAATGAGTTTGCGAAGATCACAAAACGAATCGAACGTGACGGCGGCGATGAGTTGCAAAACAAGCGTGGCACGATTTTGACGGGAACGTTGTTCGCGCCGGTGCTACGTAAGATGGTCGACAAGCTCAACGATCGATTCGGCAGCGAACTCGTTGTTGAGCCGGTCGAGAACGGTTACTTTGGCGGCGATGTTTCGGTCGCGGGCTTGTTGACCGGACGCGATCTGTTGTCGGCGCGCGAACGAATCTCGGGCGAGTTTGTCTTGATACCGCGACAGATGCTGAAGAGTGACGACGAGATCATGCTCGACGGAATGAGACTCACGGACGTGGTCCGTGAGCTTGGTTTGCCGGTTCACGCGATCAACCTGGACCAGTTTGCGAGTTTGTTGACCGAGAAAAACTAATCGCATGTCCGAACCCACCAAGCGAGTTCTGGACGTTGGCTGTGGCCAGAATAAGTTTCCCGGCGCAATCGGTATCGACGCTAACCCGCGCAGTCATGCCGATGTCATTCACGACCTCGGCATCTTTCCGTATCCATTCAGCGACAATGAGTTTGAAGAGATCGTTTGCAATCACGTGATCGAGCACGTGCCGGACGTGATCGGATTCGTGACCGAGTTGCACCGGATCACGAAACCCGGCGGCAGGCTAAAGATCCTGACGCCGCATTACTCGAACCCCGATTGGCCCACCGACCCGACGCATCGCAATCACTTCAACAGCTATTCCTTCACCTGCTTTATTCCGACGCAAACACCCTTTCCGTTCTACACCACGACCGAACTGCGACCGCTCAAGACGCACGTCAGCCTCGCGAATCTCTGGCGCGCGCTCGGGATTGAATTTGTGGTGAACCTCGATCAGCGGTGGCCGGCGCTTCGCTTCACGCGGAAGTTTTGGGAGTTCTATCTCTCGATGATTTTCCGCGGCAAGGAGCTTTTCTTCGAATTTGAAGTCGTTAAGTAATTGAATAGCGCTTCGTATTGGTTGTAAGCTGGCGACTTCGATGTTCGTCAAGCCCCTCAAAATTCTGTTGTGTTTTCAGTTGGCCACGCTTATTGCGCTGGCCCAAACGCCGCCCAAGCCAACTCCCTCACGCGAACAGTCTGACGACATCGTCAAGATCTTCACCGAACTGCGTCAGACTGACGTGATGGTCTTCGACGCGAAGGGAAAGTTTGTCGACGACTTGAAGCGTGAAGACTTCGAACTGCGTGTCGATGGTAAGCCAACGCCGATTACGTTCTTCGAACGTGTCGAAGCCGGAGCAGGAAACGAAGAAGCACAATGGCTCGCCGTGCGCGAAAGGCCAACGCCGGCGAAAGAACCGGTACCAACCACCTACGGCCGCAAAGTGATCTTCGTCGTCGACGACATACATCTCTCGGCGACGAGCATCGTGCAGGCGCGCGAGCTGATCCGGAAGTACATCGAATACGAACAGACTGAAAACGACGAAGTCCAGATCGTGAGCGCGAGCGGACGCGTTGGTTTCTTTCAACAGCTAACCGACAACAAGATCGTTCTACGCAAAGCCACGGAACGGTTGACCTACTATCAACGAACAGGCAAGGACTACGACGTTCCGCCGATGAGTTCTTACCAGGCGTTTCAGATCGAACGCGGCGACACTGACACGCTCGACTACTTCGTTGATGAAATGATCAAACGCAATCGTTTCATACCGCGAACGCAGGCGGTGGATATAGTGCGCTCGCGCGCGGCTAACGTCATGCGCCAGGCGTCGCAGTGGGTGTTGAAGACATTGGGCGCGTTGGACCAGACGATCCGTGACGCAGCAAGTCTGCCCGGACGCAAGTTGTTGTTTTTTATCTCTGACGGATTTCTGGTCCATTCAAACTACACGGACATGAGCAACGCGATTCGATCGCTCGGGTCGAATGCCGCGCGCGCCGGTGTCGTGATCTATTCGATCGATGCACGCGGGCTGGTCGTCACGCTGGTTGACGATGGAACCGGCAGCGATCCGACGGGACGTTTGTTGCGCGCGAGTCAGGGTGAAGTATTTGCGTTTCAGGATCCACTCAACGCGCTCGCGCAGGACAGCGGCGGCCGTGCTCTCTTCAACAACAACGATCTCTTCACGGCAGTCGAGAATGGTTTGAAGGAAACGTCGTTCTATTACTTGCTTGGATGGACGCCGGAACGAACCGGAGAAAGTCCGCATAAGTTTCGTCGAATCGAACTCGCAGTGATCGGTAGACCAGATCTCACTGTGCGTGTGCGCAAAGGATCTTTTAATCTCGAGACTCCGAAACCGAAGCGTCTGGAAACTGCAAAGCCGCAACCGGTCGAAGCAAAGTTACAAGAAGCACTAGTTGCTAAAACTCCCGTGCGCGATCTTCCTCTCGCGCTAGCGGTCAGTTACGTTGATACACCTGACAAAGGTTCTTCGTTGAGTGTGTCGATGGAGATTCCAACAGAAGTTCTTTCATCAAACGCTGATGATGAGAAGCTGTCTGCGAGTGTTGATTTCGCTGGAGCGGTTTTCGATCAGGAAGGAAAGTCGACGAGCACATTCGGACAACGAGTCACGCTTGGTGAAGCGTTGAAAACAGATGGCCGAAGACTCAAGTACACACACACTGTTTTTCCAAAACCCGGTTTGTATCAGGTGCGTGTTGCGGCGCGTGATGCGCTCTCCGGCAGAGTCGGAACGGCGAAGTCGTGGATCGAGATCCCAAATCTCTCGCAAAAGAAATTAACGCTTAGCAGCATCGTAGTTGGAGAACGTTTAGCGGCAAGTAACATAGAAGTAGTTGGAGTGCCGCGCTTGTTTTCAAATCAGATTCCACTGAACATCACGCGACGCTTCAAACCGGATTCGTTTTTGCGTTGTCTTGTTTTTGTTTACAACGCATCACGCACCGGATCAGATCGAATGTCGGATGTTGCGATCCAGGTGCAGGTGCTGCGCAACAACAAACCCGTCATCACGACGCCGGTCAGGCAGATACCCACGCAGCCGAGCCACGATCAAGACCGGCTCCCGTATGCGACCGAGATCTCGCTGAAAGGATTGGCGCCGGGTCGATACGTTTTGAGCATCAGCGCCATCGACCGCGCGGCAAAGACAAGCGCCTCCGAACAGCTGCGTTTTGACATTCAATAACCCGCGAGCCTCCGCGTCGGGTTCTCCAAGTAAATGGAGCAAAATCCAAATTTGTAAATAATGCTCTCCGGCGGGCGTTCAGATCCTCAGACAAAACGCACGTTACGCTATTTAAACCTCCGGCATATCGTTTGCACCCCCAAAATTTTGGTTAATCACGCAACTACACCCTTCAGCAGTAACCACTACAGCATGCGGATTTCCGGAGGAGCCAAAATGAGGAGATTCTTTCTTTCGCCACGCACTCTCTCAGCTACTCGGCCGGTCGCCTACCGCGCATTGATGGTGACCGCCGTATTGGCTTTGACTTGCTGGCTCGCTCTACCCGTAATGGGTCAAGCTACGACGGGTACCCTTACGGGACTCGTCACAGACCCTCAAGGCGCCATCGTTTCTGGCGCCACCATCACTCTGACTAACAGTCAGACGAGAATCGAAACTAAAACCACCTCGAACGATCAGGGTGAATTCGTTTTCCCGCAAGTAACGCCGGGAAGATATTCACTCTCAGTTGAAGCGACCAACTTCAAGAAGGCGCTGGCTACTGATCTGATCGTCGAAGTCGGTACCACCTCCCGCACGACCGTTGTTCTCGAAGTCGGTTCGGTTACAGAACAAGTAACCATCACCGCTACTCAGGACATCGTTAACTCGAGTACTCCGACGCTTACGAGCGTCATCAACACGCGCCAGGTTCAAGACCTCCCGTTGCCAACGAGAAATCCTCTCGACCTGGCTGGTCTGCAACCCGGTGTTGCAGTCACAGGAACAGACAATCGTGGTTCATCCATCAGCGGTCTTCGTCAAACGTCAGTTCACCTGACGCAAGACGGCATCAACGCGATGGACAACTTCGTGAAGACGAGTTCGCTGTTTGCTATCAGCGCGCCGTCGTTGAACTCGACGAGTGAATTCAGTATCACCACCGGAACCAACGATTCAGGTTCTGGACGCGGCGTCGGCCAGGTGCGGCTTGTGACTCGCGGTGGTACGAACGACTTTCACGGCGACGTGTTCTACCTGAATCGCAACGACTACTTCCAGGCCAACAACTTCTTCAATAACCTTTCCGGCACGCAGAGACCGCGACAGAACCAGCACTTCTTTGGTTTTGCGATTGGTGGTCCAATGTTTGGTCCAAGGTTTGGTGAGGGCGGCCCGGCAATTTGGAACGGACGCGATCGCGCGTTCTGGTTCTTCTCGTACGAAGGTTTCCGCGAGAACTTCTCCGCGACACGAAATCGCACCGTGTTGACGGAGCAAGCGAAGCAGGGAGTCTTCCGTTATACCGGCGCGAATGGCGCACTTACGTCAGTTAACCTGCTGGCGATCGGTAATGCCGGCGCGCTCAATCCGGTTACGTTGGCCCAGCTCAACTCGATGCCGCTGCCGAACAACAATTTGGTTGGCGACACGCTGAACACGGGCGGCTTCCGTTACAACGTTACCGGTAAAGACGTAAACGATAAGTACGTGTTCCGTTACGACCACGTGCTGGTCCAGGATTCCGACTACGGTTCACACAAACTCGAATTTGTGTTCAACCGTGCGTCGTTCAATCTTTCGCCGGATACCTTCAACGGTCTTGAATCGCCGTTCCCGGGCGGTATCGATGCCTTCCAGGCTTCGACAAGATATTTGGTGACTGCTGCCTTGCACTCGACTTTCGGCAACGTCACTAATGAGGTCAGATATGGACGTCAGTGGGCTCCGGTTGCCTTCTTGAGAACCGCCGCGCCTGCTAACCCGTTCTTTACCTCGTTTGCCTCGGTCACGAACTTCGACAACACGTTCATGAGCCAGGGGCGCGAAACAACGGTTACGCAGTGGATCGACAACATGGCGATCCCGAAAGGCTCGCATACGATTCGCCTTGGCGCTGACTACCAGGAGCTCTTCGCTGACACGTTCAACGATGCCGGCATTCAACCGACTGTTACTCTCGGTAGCAATACCCAGAATGATAACGGGATCATCAATGGAGATTTCCCGAATCTACCGGCAGGTGCTACCGGGAATGCCATCGTGACTCGCGCGCGAAATGTTTTCGCCGACGTCACTGGTTTCCTTGCATCAGCCGCGGCGACCTTTAACGTCACCACGCCTACATCCGGATTCGTCGCGGGTGCTACTCGCTCGCGAATCTTCAAGCAGAGAGACCTCGGTCTTTATGTTCAGGATCAATGGCGCGCACGGCCGAACCTATCGCTGAGCTACGGCGTACGCTGGGACTACCAGGGTGTGCCGACCATCCCGAACGGATTGGCGATCCAGGTCACCAACGTGAACGACATCTTTGGTGTCTCCGGACCAAACAACCTGTTCAATCCGAATGCTGCTCCTGGATCCCAGGTCACCGGCACCAAGGCTACGCTGGACTTCGTCAGTGGCGACACCGGCAGAGGCCTCTGGAATAACGACTGGAACAACTTCGCCCCCTTCTTCGGGTTTGCTTATTCGCCCGATTTCAAGGAAGGCTTCCTGGCGAAGCTGTTTGGTCCCACCGGTACGAGCTCGTTCCGCGGCGGTTATTCGATCAGCTACCTGCATGACGGTTTCACCGTCGTGAGCAACGCGCTGGGTGTTGGTACTACCAACCCGGGTCTGATCCAGACCTCGGCGAATACCACCCCGACAGGCGTGCTGACCGCGGGCGGTGTCCCGTTGACCACGCCGTCGTTCATCATGCCGATCACCGATCGTCAGAACTTCCTGGCGAATCCGAACAATGGTTTGTGGGCAATCGATCCGAACCTGCGCATTCCGTACGTGCAGCAATGGTCGTTTGGTTACGAGCGCGAGATTACTCGCAACATGGCGTTTGAAATCCGCTATGCGGCCAACCACGGTGTGAAAGTTTGGCGCGCGAATAATTTCAACGAAGTTAACATCTTCGAGAACGGATTCCTCAACGAATTCCGGAACGCGCAAAGAAACCTCGCGGCCCGCGGAGGCACCAGCTTCGCGCCGGGTTGTGGCGGTTGCGTACCGCTTCCGATCTTCGACAGGTTCTTTACCCAGGCTGGACTTCCTGCCGGTCAAACAACGGCTGGTCAGTATGCCAACGCCACGTTAATCAACAACCTGAGCAACAACAACGTCGGCACGTTGGCCAACACGTTGGCGTTCTCAACCACGTTCAGAGCGAATCGTGAGAACGTTGCGCTGGGTATTCCGGCCAACTTCTTTGTCGCGAATCCAAATGCCGCCGGCATTACGCTTCTCGGCAACGATTCATACTCCAACTACCACTCGCTGCAGGCTGAAATCCGGCGCAGGTTCTCCGGTGGTCTGCAGTTCCAGGCTGACTACACGTTCAGCAAGGCCATGACCAACGCGCCAGGCGCACTGGGCAACAACCAGAGCGACTTGACCTCGTTCAGAACCCTGCGTGATAAGCAGTTGGATTACATGCGCTCAGCGCAGGACCAGACTCATCGCTTCGTGTTCAACTCGATCTACGACCTCCCCTTCGGAAGAGGCCGCCGGTATCTGAGCAACGCGAACGGATTCGTCGATCGCGCTTTGGGCGGTTGGACCGTTGGTTCGATCGTCGTTTGGGCGACTCGTCCACCCTGGTTCATCAACTCGAACCGCACCACCGTGAACCAGTTCAACTCTGGTAACAACCCGGCCGATCTCGTCGGTATCAGTTTCGAGGACTTCAAGAAGAACGTAGGTGTCTTCCGTCATGCGACGGGTATCTACTTCATCAACCCTGAACTCCTGAACATCACGACGAATGCGGCAGGCGCCTTTGTCAGTTCGACTCTTAAGCCGGGCTTGATGGCTGCTCCGTCTGCGGGCTTCTTCGGTAACTTCCCGATGAACTCACTCAATGGTCCGCGCTTCTTCAACGTTGACGCGAGCCTTGTGAAGCGCATCCCGATTACTGAAACAGTCAAGGGCGAACTGAAGACGACGTTCATCAACATTTTCAACAATGCGAACTTCATCTATGGCGGTCAGAGTTTTGACTCGACCAGCTTCGGCCGTGTCACGGCACAAAGTGGAAGCCCACGCGTTATCCACTTCACGCTGAAAGTCACGTGGTAATCAAACCACGATGATTAGCTCCGGGGAGCGACTCGCAAGGGTCGCTCCTCTTTTTTGTGCCTTTTGCCCGACTGACTCGTTATACTGCTCGCGAAAGATGTTTTGAACCTCTACGCACCCGCTGATCGATGTCCACAGCGCTTTCGCCAAATCAACTTCCTCTTGCGCCTCTCGGCGCCGGCGATCTTATAGATCGTGCGGTCAGGTTGTATCGGCGGCATCTCTTCGTACTGATCAGGACGGCCGCGCCTCCGGTAATCATCGCTGCCGCAGGATGGATCGTGTGTTCGCTTGCGCTTCAACGACTGTTCCTCACGACCGACATGGCGGATCTTTTTATGTATGGCGTGCTCGCCTTTGTGTCGTCTTGTGTGATGTTGGGTGGTTACCTGTTCACGCTGGTCGTGATGGGCGGGGCAACGCGCACGCTTGTGGCCCACTTGCTGCGCAACGAACCGGTCACTGCGCGTGCAACTTACGCCGCCGTGCGTGCGCGGTTTTGGGGGCTACTTGGCGCGTCGATTGTCGTTTTGTTTTGGATCGGTATCTCGCTGAGTGCTGTTTGGGTCGTGTGGTACATCTTGATGTTGATGGTTACGGTGCTGGTCCTCGTGTCCAGCTTTGTGGCCTCCTGGCTGGCAGCCGTCATCGGGATCATTACGGGTCTAATGGCAATCGCCGCTGGCCTTTGGATGTTTTTCTTTATTGTCGGCCGGGTGGCTTATGTGCCGCAGGTGATGCTGGTCGAGGGCAAGGGCGTCTTCGAAGCGTTTAGCCGCAGTTTCTCTCTAGCCCGCGGCAACGTACGCCGGCTGATGGCGATGACGCTGTTTACAACGTTCGCAGCTTACTCAGCGCTGATGATCTTGCTGGTCCCGCTCACTTGGTACGGCTATCTCAACGGCATCGACCCATTCAACTCCGCACAGTGGCCCGCGTGGTACTCGATCGCGAACAGCGTGCTTGGGCCGTTGAGCTCAATTCTACTGAGCCCGGTTTGGATGTTGGGACTTTCACTGCTTTATGTCGACGAGCGTGTGCGTCACGAAGGTTACGACATCGAGTTGATGGCCGCGCGACAGCTTGGTGAGTTGCCGGATGTAAACGTCTCATCTCCTTTGGGCACTGCTCTCTCGTCGATCTCCGGCAAAAAACAACCACCACCTGCGCCTCCGGCGCCGAGATCATCTGGTATTCTGAATCTCAGTTGACGACGGTAATGCTTCCGGGCCGAACCAAAATCAAATCCCGCTTTCGTTGGTTACTCACCGCGCTTCTCCTGATTGTCCCCGCCACTGCGAGTGCCGATACCATTCGTTCAGAGGATTATCAGAGAGAGCTGCAACGGGCGATCGAATCGCTCGAGTCTCTGTGGGAGATCAACGAAGCCGAAACACCTGACTACTACCAGGAGCAGTTTAGCCAGGCGTCAGCGACGGTTCGCGAAGCATTACCCGAAAAACAGACCGTGCAAGCAAGCGACGAGGTTTGCGAAGTTGATAACACCTGGCTGCACACCGCTCTCGAAGATTTCAAATCGTTAACTCCGGAAAAACGCGTAACGCGGCTGGACCAGCTTATCGATCGTCTCAAAGCCCTCGAGCAGCGAGTCGCGTATCAACGTAGAGCCGCGACGGAAAACGACAACAAGGTCTACACAAAAGGAAAGCTCGAGAGCATTCTGGCACGTCCCGAATATGCAACTGTAAAGCCCAGTGAAAACGCGATCGAGCGCTTGCTCAAGATGATCCAGGAGTTCATCCGCTGGCTGTTACAGTTTCTTCCGGGTCCCGTCAGAATGTCGGGCGGCGGTTCAGGTTGGATAACGGTTGTGGCCCAGGTCGTGGTGCTGATCGTTGCCTTACTGGTCGTTTTATACGTCGCGAAGATCTTGATCAGACGGTTTGGCAGCAAAGGTCGGAAACGCGTTGCCAGGAAACGCAAGGCGCGCATTGTGCTCGGCGAGCAGTTGAAACCCGAAGACACATCGGTCAACTTGCTGTCTGAAGCAGAAGCGCTCGCACGCCAGGGAGATCTCCGCGCCGCTATTCGCAAGGCCTACATCGCGTTGTTGGTCGAACTCGGCGACCGGAAACTGATTACGCTCGCGCAACACAAAACCAATCGCGATTACCTGAACTCAGTCAGAGACCATTCCCTGCTCCACTCAAACATGCGCGGACTGACCGACAGTTTCGAGCGCCATTGGTACGGCTTTGATGAAGCAACCGAAAACGACTGGCAAAATTTCCGCTTGCGTTACCAGGCGGCGCTGCAAACCCAAAACTGATTCACGATGCGCCAGCGACTCACAATTATCCTGACCTTCATCGTGATCATCGGCGCGCTGGTCGTGATCAATACCGTCTCCTACGTCAAACAGGAAAAACTTCAGGACTCGGAGTTGTTTCCCAATCGTTCCACGTATCACTCGGGACCGACCGGCGCGCGCGCGCTGCACGACTTCATGAGCGAATCGGGTTACAAGGTGATTCGCTGGCGTGAAGCTCCGGAGAGATTGTTGGGCCAGGCTGGCAGTAACGTCGCAACGTTTGTCGTTATTGGCCCGACTCAGTTGCCGTTTACTGACGAACAACGAACGGCTCTGCACGAGTGGATCAGCCGCGGCGGTTGTTTGGTCCTGATCACACGCGAGGCGGATCTCACGCGTGGCGCGCCTCCGGGCGACTGGGCCATCAGTTCACGAACGTTTGATTTTCCAAACTTCGATACCGATCCGGCCGATGTCAGCAAGATGACTGAGGACGTGGCTGCGCTCAAGCCCGTTCAACCTACCACCCTGACGCACAACGTCGCTTCCGTGTTGCCATCGCGCTTTGCCGCGCGCCTTACGCTCACGCCCACTGACGGTGAGCCGCCGAAGGTTGCTGAAAAGGCGCCGACTCCGATCCTCGGAGCACCGGACGAAGAAGAAGACGCATGGTATGAAGAAGAGGGCGCAACAGGCGCAACTCCACAAGCATCACCACCGCCGGCGGTAGTTGTGCCGGACGATACCACCCGAACTATCCCTACCGGTCCGGTGGTTCACATCGCTGACAAAGACGGCGCGTTACTCGTCGACTATGCCTACGGCCGTGGCCGCATCGTCGTCCTGAGCGATCCATATCTCGTCACAAATTCCGGTATCCGTTCAAACGACAACTTACAACTCGCGATCAATACACTGACGCTGTACGACGGCCTGATCGCGTTCGATGAATATCATCAGGGCCGCGGCGTCACTCGCAACGCGTTTGCGAGTTATTTTTCCGGTACGCCGGTGCTGGCGATTGGCGCGCAGATCGTTCTCTTGATTCTGTTGATACTGTGGACCAACTCGCGGCGGTTCGCGCGCCCGTTGCCTTTGCCGCATGTCGATCGCCGTTCGAGCCTGGAGTTTGTCGCGTCGATGGCCGAACTTCAGGAACGTTCGCGCGCGTTTGATCTGGCAATCGAAAACATCTACGGGCGCACGCGTCGAGTGCTCGCTCGCCACGCGGGTCTCAACTACAACAGTTCACGTTCGGAAATCGCTTCGAGCATCGCGTCGCGTGCGAACATCGATGCTCGTGAACTTGAAACGTTGATGCGGCAGTGTGAAAACACCATCAACGGTGAGCCAATCACCTGGCGGCAGGCTGTAGATCTCGTCAGACGATTGCGTGAGGTCGAAAGAAAACTTGGTTTGCGAATGCGTTCTCGTGACGCGCGGCAAGCCGCGGAAAATATCTGACGAAACGAGGTCAACAACTAACGAATGTCCGAAATCGTCTCCTCCACTGTTGCTCATATCAAAGACGAATTGCAGAAAGTCATCGTCGGCCAGAACGACGCGATCGAACAGATCCTGGTCGCGTTGCTCGCGGAAGGCCATGTGCTCATCGAAGGCGTTCCCGGTACAGCCAAGACGCTGACTGTCAAAATACTCTCGCGCATCATCAACGCCGACTTCAGTCGTATTCAGTTCACGCCTGACTTGATGCCGTCGGACATTACCGGAACGAACGTTTTCAATATCGCAAACTCGACTTTCAACCTGCGGCACGGTCCGATCTTTACCGACATCCTGCTCGCCGACGAAATAAACCGCACACCGCCAAAGACGCAAGCAGCTTTGCTCGAGGCGATGGAAGAACGACAAGTGACGATCGACGGCGACGCATATCCGTTGTCCCCGATCTTCACCGTGCTCGCGACTGAGAACCCGATCGAATACGAAGGAACGTATCCGTTACCCGAAGCTCAGCTCGATCGTTTTCAGTTGAAGATACTTCTTGGTTATCCGGGTGAAGACGAGGAGCGCGAAGTTCTTGCGCGCTGGGACAGTGGCTTCAACTCCAGGCGTTTGGATCAAGTCGACATTCAACCGTTGAGCGATCCGAGTGCGATCATGCAATGCCGTGCTGAAGTGGCGCGCGCGCGAATGGAGCCGGGCGTGCAGCATTACGCAGTCGATCTGGTGCGTCGGACCCGAACCCATTCATTCGTCCACTACGGCGCGAGCCCACGTGCGTCAGTAGCGTTGCTCTTGTGTTCGAAAGCACTCGCGGCAATTCGCGGACGACAATTCGCGACGCCGGATGACGTGCGCGATGTCGCGTTGCCGGTGCTTCGTCACCGGCTGACATTACGGGCTGAAGCGGAGCTTGATGGAGTCACGCCCGACGCGGTGATCACGGACATTTTGGGAGCGGCCGAGGTGCCCCGCTAAACGTTGGTGGCCCAGAACTGTACAAAAATGCCGAGGCATTATTCATAAATGTGAACGAATATTGGGTTGCGGAATTTGAGATTTTGAAAAGAACTTTTGGTTTTTGGATGGCCGTCATGGTTTCAACGACTCCTCTCCGTCGCTCTATATAGGTATTCCGCCCCTCTCTACTAAAAATTGTATATGGGAACATTCCTTGCATAACCAAGACAGGCTGTGTTGTCTCCCTATGTTTGTCGAACTTTTATCTCACGGATTCCTAACAAGTGAGATTTTGATGATCAAGACTTCTGAAGCCACAAGTAACTCTAAACCGGCTTCGAGAAGGTCCTCCAACAAAGTATGTTTCGGGAAGGAGCCCAAATGAAGAAATTGCTTTTTGCCTTCATGCTTGCGGCCCTGGCTTTGAGCTTATCTGCTGTCACAGCATTTGCTCAGAGCACCGCGGGTGTGACAGGAACAGTTAAGGATAGCAACGGTGCAGTAATTGCCGGTGCTGACGTAAAACTGACAGATACGAAGACCGGCGTTGAATTGACCACCCAGACCAACGATCAAGGTGTGTACAATTTCCCCAAATTAGCGCCGGGCATCGGCTACAAGCTCACTATCACTGCTCCGGGTTTTCAAACTCTGGTAATCAATGACGTCGCTCTCGGTGTAGACACGGTTTCGACCCACAACGCTGAGATGACCATTGGTGAGGTCTCCGGCACTGTGGTGGTTACGGCATCCAATGAAGTTACGCTGAACACTACGGACGCTAGTGTCGGAAACGTTATCGGAGAACGAAGACTCAAAGAGCTTCCAATTCAGATTCGTAATTCACCTGCTGCGCTGATCGGTTTGCAACCAGGCGTGGTGGGCAACAACGTCGGCGCGACAGGCACGAACCGTATCGGTTCTGTTACCGGCGCCCGTAGCGACCAGGGAAACATTACCGTTGACGGTATCGACGTGAACGATCAGGCCACGGGCCAGTTTGCGGCGACTGTTGGTAATGCTCCTATCGATGCTATTCAAGAGTTCCGCGCTGTTTCAACCAACCCGGGTGCTTCTGATGGACGAAGCAGTGGCGGCCAGGTTGAGTTGGTGACCAAGAGTGGCACCAACGAGTTTCACGGCAACGTTCGCGAGTACAACCGTACTGCCGCGACCGCCGCGAACACATTCTTCAACAACCGCGCCGGAATTCCCCGTCCAGCGCTCACGCGCAATCAGTTTGGCGGCAGCATCGGTGGTCCGATTGTGAAAGACGCCCTGTTCTTTTTCTTCGACTACGAAGGACGGCGCGATGCACAGCAGGTGACCAACCTCCGTATCGTTCCGCTCAATCACTTTAGACAAGGCCAGGTCGGATTTTTGAACAACCAGGCGGGCTGTCCGACGAATCCCAGGCTGAATACGACGCCTCAGTGCATCAGCATTCTTTCGGCCGCACAGGTTGCCGGACTGGATCCGCTGGGTATCGGCGCCGATGCGTCACTGTTCAGCTTCATCAATGAACGCTATCCACAAGCTAACGATTTGACTGCCGGCGACGGCATCAACACCGGTGGCTTCCGCTTTAACTCACCATCGCAAAGAAAAGACAACACCTACACGACGCGTATCGACTGGAACGCAACCTCGAAGCAGCGCTTCTTTGGCCGTTTCAATATCGCGCGCCGCGTACAGACTGACACGGTCAACACCGTTGCCGCTCAGTTCCCGGGTGATCCGGAAACAGGTCAGATCGTCGTTCGCGATTACACCTGGGTGGTGGGTCATAACTGGACCGCTTCTCCAACCTTCGTGAACCAGCTCACCATCGGCGCTGCCCGTTCGGGATTGCTGTTCCCGACTAACTTCGCACCGGCATTCCCCAACTCCTTTACCTTTGGAGCAGGATTGTCCGCGCCGTTTGCGGGCATCGGCTCACAGGATCGCTTCGTGTTGGTTCCTACGCTTCGTAACGACGCGAGTTGGACCAAGGGCACGCACACGATCGAATTTGGCGGTTCGTTCAAGCCAATCGATTCCGAGTCGGGACTGGTGAATGACTTCAATTTCATCGCCGTTGGACTCGGCGGCCGCCTTACCTCGCTGAATACTTCGCCTGAACTTCGACCGGGAACCCTCCGGAATAGTACGGCAGCAAGAAGCAATTACGATGCTGCGTTCACTTTTCTGCTGGGCCGTTACAATCAGGTTCAAACGAACTTCAACTACGATCCAAGCGGTAACGCCTTCCCCCCGGGAACCGGTAAGCAACGCGATTATCGCTATGACGAAACCGAACTCTACGTTTCGGATAGTTGGAGAGTGCGAAACAACCTGACGTTGAATTTCGGTGTTCGTTACCATCTATATCCTGCTCCGTACGAGAAGAATGGCTTCCAGGCAGCGCAGGACGTAGACATGCGTCAGTTGTTCGATCTTCGGCGGAGTAATGCTGCTGCCGGAGTCTTCGGTCCGGACGCTGAGCCGCTGCTCCGATACGATCTCATCGGTAAGGGCAACAACGCGCGTTCGCTGTATGAAACCGATCTGAATAACTTTGCACCAAGATTTGGCTTTGCCTACACGCCGGCATTCAGATCCGGTATCCTGGGCAAGATCTTTGGCGATAACAAAACCGTGATCCGTGGCGGAGGCTCTGTGGTCTACGATCGGCCCGGTGGCGCCATCACGTTTATTCAGGACCAGGTTTCGTACCTGTTTGACAACACAGCTACAACACAATTCCCGGCAATTACCAGTGCCGCGGTAACGCTGGCTAACAACCCGCGCTTCACCAATATCAACTCGTCGCCAGTCCAGAACGTGGCGCCGGTAATCACTCGTCCGTTCACCCCATTCGGTTTGGATGGTCTGGCCAATGGCGAGTTCAACTATGCTGTGGATCAGAGATTCAGAATTCCTTACTCGATCCAGTACAGCTTCGGCTTCCAACGCGAATTGCCTGGCGATTTCATTCTCGAAGCCACTTACGTGGGCCGTCAGGCACGGAAGCTTTTCTCGCAGGCTGACGTAGCTCAGGTACTGAATTTCCGGGATCCAGTCTCGGGTCAGTTCATGCTCGACGCTTTCAACGGCTTGCAGTCACAGCTCCTGAGCGGCGGAACGATCACGGCGCAGCCGTGGTTTGAGAATATGGTTCTGGGCGGAACGCAGTCCGTGCTCGATTTTGTTGGTCTGGAAGCAGAGCGTGGCAGTACGTCAGACGCGGTCTTCCTGCTTTACGCGTTTGGATTACTCGACCCGAATGTGGGTATGAGTGCGCAGTTCGGCACCAATATCTACATTTCGAACCAGGGTGCTTCGTCCTACGACGGCATGCTGGTCAGCTTGCGCAAGCGTTTCTCGCACGGGCTGCAGTTTGACTTCAACTATACGTGGTCACACTCGATCGATAACGGATCGAGCGTCACGAACACCGTCGCGGGCGGCTTGGTTTGCGATTTGACGAACCTCAGAGTTTGCAGGGGCAATTCGGATTTCGACATCCGTCACCTTGTCAATGCCAACTTCATTTATGAGTTGCCGTTCGGTCGTGGACAACGCTTCGGCAGCGGTGTGCCGGGATGGGCGAACCAGATCATCGGCGGTTGGGAAGTCAGCGGTATTTTCACCGCTCGCAGTGGCTTGCCATTCAGCACGACAACTGGCACATTCCCCGTAGGTTTCAACTTTAACAGTCCGGCGGCTTTCAACTCGACGAATGCTGCCGCTCTCCAGGGACGGATTCACGACAGCGGTTCGACGATCCAGTTCTTCGACAATCCGACTGCGGTATTCGATCCCGCAAATCCAACCGCGGGCGTGCTTCGCTTCCCGCGTCACGGAGAGATCGGTAGTCGCAACGTTCTTCGTGGACCAGGCTTCTGGAATCTCGACACGGCAGTCATGAAGAACTTCAAGATGCCGTGGTCTGAAAGCCACAGCCTTCAGATCCGTTGGGAATCCTTCAATGCTTTCAACCACCACAGCTTCGGCTTACCGGCGGTCAACATTGTCGGAAACAACTTTGGACAAATCACGACTTCGGCTAGCACGCCTCGCGAAATGCAATTCGCGTTTCGTTACAGCTTCTAGCTTCTTTTACCCTCCACTTGGTATACGGGCTTCCGCGAAAGTGGAAGCCCGCTTTTTTTGGGGTGCAACCATGCTAAAGACACGGCTTCAGCTTCTCTCGCTATTGTTTGCTCTTCTGCTTACGCCAGTGTTTGCCGGCAAAGTAATGGCTCAAGGTGGTCAAACACTCTTTGGCGACATCCGTGTAACCACTGATAACAACACGGTCGTGCCCAAGGAGGTTACGTTAATTCTTCGCAAGGTTCCTGATGGCGAGATCAGTCGCCAGACGGTTTCGAGCCGAGGCCGTTATCGCTTCACAAATCTTCAAATGGGCGAGTATGAAATTGTGATAGAAGCCGATAGTAAGGAAATAGGGCGTGTTTCGCCGATCATCATCAAGGAGCTTAGCAATAGTCCGTACGGCCATCAATACGATCTCGATTTCCGCTGGCATCCAGGTGCCGAAACTACAACGACGCCAGGAGTTATCTCCGCTGCTGACGTTTACGAACGTCCCGCTTCAACCAGATCTCTCTTTCAAAAAGCCGAGGAGGCAGTGTCCAAAAAGAAGTTTGACAACGCGGCAGAACAACTAAAACAGATAGTAGAAACAGATTCGAAGGACTTTCAGGCCTGGACCGCTCTCGGCACCATCTATTTCAGCCAGGAAAAATTCACGGACGCCGAAAACGCGTATCTCAAAGCGATCGAAGTGCAGCCCAATTCGCCCCGGGCCCAACTGAATCTCGGCCGAGTGCTTTCCTCACAAAAGAAATTCGAAGCCGCGGTTGTACCGCTGAGCAAAGCCGTCGAGCTGCAGCCAACGTCGGGCGACGCAAATTACTTGCTTGGCGAGTGTTACCTGTATTTGAAGAAGGGTTCATTAGCTATTCCGTATTTGAATGACGCCGCAAAACTCGGGCGCCCCGATGCGCACCTGCGCCTTGGCTGGCTCTACAATGCGGCTGGCATGAAAGACAAAGCGGCGATTGAATACGAAGAGTACCTGAAGAAAAATCCCAATTATGCCGATCGCAACAAGTTGAGAGAATACATCTCCACCAATAAAAAGGGCCAAGAGAAAGAAAGATCGGCCAATTGATCGAAGTCCTATGTCGTGGTAGTTTCCCTTTGACCTCTGCGAAAGCCTCTACTCATGGGAAAGTTTTTAAAGCCTATAGAACATGTGGCAAATGTACTCATTATCGTAGTCGCGGTAGTGTGTCTTGCCATCGTTGCACAAAGATACCTCAGACCTGCACCGCCAGCGCCAGCGGCACCGCCGGGACTACCGGCGATGAAGTCTCCGGCAATCGGCAGTAAGATCTCGTCGCTCGACATTAATTGGTCGCAGAATAAGAAAAATGTTCTTCTCGTTTTACAGGAAGGATGTCGCTACTGTTCTGAAAGCGCTGACTTCTACAAAAATCTTGTACAGCAAACAAAGGACAAGGGAGTAAGCGTAACAGCAGTACTGCCGCAAGACAGAGAAGCAGCAAGAAAGTATCTCGACAAACTTCAGCTCCCCGAAATCGACGCCCAACAATCTGCACTAAATTCTCTCGACGTCAACGCAACGCCCACACTCATTGTTGCGGACGATAAAGGTCAGGTCGAAAAGGTGTGGATTGGTAAGTTGCCGTCAGAAAAGCAGAACGAGGTCCTGGCAATGCTCTTGAAATAAGCCGGGATTCTTCCTCGTCCCCTTACAAACAAAGCCCTGAGTTAAAAAGAAAGGGATTCTTATGCTCAAAAATCCTGTGGTGCGGTGTGTTTTTCGGCTATTTACTCTGGCCGTTATGCTCGGCGCACTAACGTTTCTGGTCTCTACCGAGAAAGTAAACGCCGGCACTATCGAAGAGTGCGACCGGGACTTCGGTTATTGCCTTTACCAAAATTGCTTGAACTTGTCGGGTCCGGATTACGTCGCCTGTCGTGAGGCTTGCGATCTTGCTTACGAACAATGCCGGTTCGACGATCCCTATGATCCACTGCCAGCGCCATATCCGGTAATCACACATGACCTGCAGTGGTGCCTGCAAGGTTGTGCGGCCTGCAGTTCGATTCCCGATGTAAATGATCGACTTGCGTGTTACACGCCATGTTGGGACTGGTGTATCGAGAATAATCCGAAGCCTTAAAGACTAAACGCATTCTTCTGATCATCAGAACGGCGCTGGAGCAATCCAGCGCCGGCTTTTTCTATCAGTCAGCTTGGTCTACAATCCCGCACAGTGCGCTTCGTTTTCACTAAAACCTTCTACTTCCTGGCCGCGCTCGCTTTTGTTCCTCTCTCGTTTGCATGGCAGCGCCCGTGGTTGGCATGGGTCGCGCTCGCTTACGACGTCCTCCTCATCGCAGTGGCGATCGCCGATTCACGGCTGAGTAAACTGCCCAAAGGATTTCAGGTCACGCGACACTTCGGCAGCCGCTTCGCGATGGGCGCGGAAACCGAAGTAAAGATTGATATTCATAACGCGTCGAACCGCGCGGTCTCTTTGATTGTCAAAGACGAATATCCGCCGCAGATGATTCTTAAAGGCGAGCGCGAAGGCGAGGTGAAGGTCGACGCTCACAGCACCGCCACGCTGATTTATGAACTGACGCCACCACGGCGCGGCCGCTTTGAGTTTGGCTACGTGGCGTTGCGGTTTCGTTCCCGGCTCAATCTCGTTTGGTGCGACACGCGTGTCGCCGAGCCGATGGCCGTGAAGGTCTATCCAAACATGCGGCGCGCGCGTGAAGCGGAGCTGAAAGCACTCGGCGCGCGTTCAATGGTTGCGTCTCATCGCAAAACGTCGTGGCGCGGCGAAGGACGCGAATTCGAGTCGATGCGCGACTACGTTCGCGGCGACGAATTGCGTCACATCTCCTGGACCGCCACCGCGCGGCGCGGAAAACTCACGACGCGCCAGTATCAAATCGAACGCGATCAAACGATTCTCGTCGCCCTCGACTCCGGCCGCTTGATGACCGCGCGCATCGAACAGGAAACAAAACTCGACTCGGCAGTACACGCGACCCTCGCGCTGTTTTCCGCGGCGGCACGCGCTGGTGACAACGCCGGACTGGTCGTGTTTGGCCGGCGCATCAAGAGTTACTTGCCGCCGAGCCGTGGCCGCGATCACATCGACGCGGCGCTGGAGGCGCTCTACGCTGTCGAGCCGGAGATGATCGAGCCTTCGTATCCACACGCGTTTGAGTTTATCGCCGCCAACAGCAAGCGAAGATCGTTAGTCATCCTGCTTACCGATCTTGTCGACGAGGAGGGTTCGAAAGAGCTACTCACGTCGCTCAATCTGCTTCGTCCGCGTCATTTGCCATTGGTCGTTACGATTGCCGATCGAGATCTGAAAGCCGTGGTGCAGGGAGTTCCGGAGACGGTCCACGATCTGTTTACGCAGTCAGTTTCTGAAGAGATCATTCATCATCGTGAGGCGGCGTTGCGAATGGTTGAATCGGTGGGCGGCCTCGCGCTCGACGTGACCGCAGCCGCGTTGGCGCCGGCATTATTGGAAACGTATTTGAAGGTGAAGGAACGCGGCTTACTCTGATTCCGCCTTTGGCTCGTGACCGACGAAGAGCAGGTAGCTGTACATCGCTAGCCCTGTCAGCGCTGCGACGCTGTATTTGATGCGCGGATCGATTTCCGCCGGCGAAACAAACCCCTCGATAGTTCCCGCGACCACCAGCAAGAGCGCCACTCCGATCATTAAACGAACGGCTTCCATTCCGCGCGTTCGCAAGGCGTCGGCGCGCGTGAGATCGCCCGGCATGATCATCGCGCTTCCAATCAATAAACCCGAACCACCGGCAATGAAGATACACGACAGTTCGACGACGCCGTGCGCGACCATGAACGTCACGAGATCGTTGCCGAAACCGGCTTGGTAAGTCAGCGCGAGCACTGAAGCGATGTTGGCGCCATTGTACGCAAGAAAGAAAAGTGTTCCGACGCCGGCCAACGCGCCGAATGCAAACGTGTAGATTGTGACCTGAATGTTGTTGGTCATGATCGCACTGGCGCCGATCTGGTTACCCCTGTTCAGCGATTCCCACCAGTGAGTTTTGGTTTCGATGTTCAACTCTCGAAAAGCGGGATCGACGCCGACGAGCTCCGAGAAGTCAGGATCGATCTTGGTGCCCACGAAGCTCAGCACTGCGAAGAGAGTGAAAGTCGCAAACGCGACAAACGTGTAGCGCCACGTGCGGCGAAACGTCTGCGGCAATTCGTGCGTGAAGTAGCGGCGAATCCGTTTGCCGCCCTGCGCGTCCGCGCGATAGATGCGTCCGTGCGCGCGGATGACGAGACTGTTCAGATAGTTCACGAGCCGCGGATCTCGCGACTCGGCACGAGCGATGGCCAGGTCGGAAGCGGTGCGCCGGTAAATGCGGCCGAGCTCGCGTACCTCCTCGCGGCCCAAACGTCTCAGCGAAGAGTGGTCGAGTAGCTTCAGCAAGTCTTCGAGCCGTTGCCAGGCGTTTTTGCGTTGACTGATGAAGCGGTCGGAAGGCATCTTGTCGTAGTGTAACTTTGCTCCGGTCAAAGTCAACGAAAAGATGCGGCTGGTCGAATGTGTGCCCAATTTCAGTGAAGGGCGAAGGCCTGAAACGGTGCAGCAGATTGCTGAGGCAATCGCGGCGGTGGAGACGGCGTGCGTGCTGGACACGCATATTGATCCGGACCACAACCGTTCCGTGATCACGTTCGTGGCTTCGCCGGAGAATGTGGTTGAGGCGGCGGTGCGAGCAGTGAAACGCGCATCGGAATTGATCGACATGCGCACGCATCGGGGCGAGCACCCGCGTTTGGGTGCGACGGATGTGTTGCCGTTCGTGCCGGTCCAGGACGTGACGATGGACGACTGCGTTAGCCTGGCCCATGAAGCAGGCAAACGCATCGCGAGCGAACTTTCCATTCCGGTTTACTTCTATGAGAAAGCCGCGCTGCGTCCCGATCGTGTCAATCTCGAGGATGTGCGGCGCGGTGCTTTGGAGTTGCTACGCGAACAGATCACTACGAACCCCGAACGCGCACCCGATGAGGGCGCGCCCGTAATTCACGACACGGCGGGCGCGATCGCCGTAGGCGCGCGGCCGTTCCTGATCGCGTTCAACGTCGTGCTTCACAGCGAGGACCTCGCGATCGCGCGCCAAATCGCGAAGACGATCAGGGCCCGCAACGGTGGTTTACCATCTTTGAAGGCGCTGGGCTTTCGGTTGTCAACGCGGAGTTGTGTACAGGTGTCGATGAATTTGGTGAATTATGAAGTCACCGGAATGGACGCGGCTTATGACGCGATCAAGCGCGAAGCGGAGCGGTTGGGAATCGAAATTGACAGTACTGAAATAGTCGGCCTGGTGCCGCGCGCGGCGTTGAACAGGGAAGCCGAGTACTTCCGCAAGCTGGAAAACTTTTCTGAAGCTAAGATCCTCGAGAACCAGATCGCTAACTGCCGAGCTTGATAATTTCCGCGCGCAGCCGCTCGTGCCGGCGCATCAGCTTCAGGTACGTTGTTTCTTCGGAGTCGCTTCTGGCCCGAACAATCCGTTTCAGCCGTTGTTGTTCAACTGCCGGCCACCGAACCCAGCCGGGCACTAACGATAACAGCGATTCAAAACTGCGCCCCTGCATCCTGAGTCCAATCTTCCGCACCTGAAACTGATCCCAATCGCCTGCACGCTTCTCGTCGAGTTCAAAAATCATCGGGCTCTCGGCCAGCTTCCGCAGCGTGCGCGCCGAAGTGCGATAACCTTTTCGTTTCGCGATCTTCAGTTCTTCTTTCTCCGTCAGAAGCAAAGCGTCTCGCTTCGTCGAACGAAAGCCGAGCTTGCGATAGAACCAGAACGCGCCCGACTCGATTCCTTCTTCGTTCTCGTAGCCGATCTGATACGGCTCGATCGAAAACGCGGTGACGCCTGCGAAGTGGCGCCTCGCGTTTAGTATTCGCGCATACAGCCACGCGGTCTCGCCGTCGCGAAATGTGTAGTAAAGATTGAACCCGCCTTCCATTCGTTCAAACAGCGAGAGCCCTTCGAAGTAACCGATCGGCACGCCGTTCTTGTAGATCATCGTGGCATGGCAGGCGCGCAACGGCAGGCGCTTCTCGGACGGCAAACCGAAGAGATGCAATTGAACACCGCGGCCCAGGTCCACTTGATAGACGTGCGCCGGATCGGCGTGCGTAAAACCGTAAAGCTCACGATAGCGAATGGTCGACGCTTCAAGCGCCAGATCCAAAGCCCGTTCGCCATCGCGCAGCGACAGCTTCGTGAACGCCGGCGGTGGCGCATTCAACTCGTTCCGCAGATTGACGTCGCGGCGTTGAATGAAAGGCTCGCGGTGATAAAACATGGTGCGTGCCGTGGCTCGCAGGCCGGTTCGTGTCGAGCGAAAGCGCGGCGTCCACTGCACGTAAATCTGTTGCGAATCGTAAAGCTCCGCTTTCTCCTGTTCGGATTTTGCTAGTTGATCGAAGCGCTGGATCAACCACGAAATCTCAGAATCATGGCCACGCGCTGCCGCCAACCACTTGCGATACGGAACATTCGCTTCGACATTCGCGTCTTCTTCCAACAACGGCATGAAACGCGGCCACGCCTGGGCCAATCGATATTCGCTTTCGAACCACTCCCAGTAGATCGCAACCTGCGACGGATAATGTTGGACCAGCCAGCGAACGATGAAGAAGCTAAACGTATCGGTGACAGGTGTACCGGCGATGCCCGACACACTTGGGTGCTCGAGACTCGCCAACTCCACGTCATGTTCGCGTGCTTTCGAAACTCTAGCGGCGAACGCGCTAAGTTGCTCTTCAGCGAGACGCGCAATCTCGGCGTTGTGAGGGTACGCACGAACAAACAGCAGCAACTCGTGCAGACGAATCAGCGCCTCGGGATCTCGGATCCGTTTGCGCGCGAGACGTTCGAGCAGCGATTGCACGCGCTTCGCGTCCTGTGGACCAAAACTGGTTTTGAGTTTGTCGAGTTGATCGAGCATGTCTTCAATCTCTGTGTCTCTGTGTCTCGGTGGTGGATTTTTCTAAAACATTTGAACCACAGAGGCACAGAGACACAGAGTTTGAAACTTTACGCCCGGCGAATAAACTTCGCGGCCACCCAACCCGCGAGCACGAGGAGTGAAAGAATGATCCAGTTGTAACGATCGCCGTACGTCACACCGGGAAAATGATTGCTGATCATGATGAACACAACGGGCACCGCCATGAACGTGTTCTGCTTGGACCGCAACTTCGCGCGCGCGGAAAGCTGCTCATCAGGCTTGCGTCCTTCGTTCAACGCCGCAATCATCTTTCGTTGCGACGGCAGGATGTGCATCCAAACATTCGCGGCCATGATCGTGCCGAAGATCGCGCCGAGGTGAATGTACGCGGCGCGCGCGCTGAACACCTGCGTCAATCCGTAAGCGAGCGCCACGATCAAAACGTAAGCAACAACTGCAAACGCTTTTTCGTGGCGTCCCAATGGCGACGACATCAGCACGTCGTAAACAAAACCCGCACCGAAGATCACGCTGATACCCAGCACGACAGCCCAACCGAGACTGATGTCGTAAACGTCCGGGTCGATCAACGCGCCGCCGCCGAGATAGTAAATCAACACCAATAACGCGAAGCCGCTGAGCCACGTTATGCCGGCTTCCCAGCGAAACCAGTGCAACGTGCGCGACGCGAGGTCCGGCACTTTGCGCCGTTCCACAACGTAGAAACCGCCGCTATGGACCATCCAAACCGAAGCGCCGGTTGCCGCCGCAGCCTTTTCTTCTTCAGTCAAACGCGCGTCGAGCCACGTGAAGTAGTAAGTCGTGCCTACCCACATGATGCCGGCAAAGACGTGTGTCCAACGAAACAGGAGGTTGAGCCATTCGCTGAGAGTCGGATCGAGATTCATCAGGGACGAGTTTGTTAGCTTCCGCGATAGGTAGAATAGCCGTACGGACTGATCAGCAACGGCAGGTGATAATGCTGCGATGCATCGTCGACATTGAACACCACCGTTACTTGCGGATAGAAGCAGGCAAGACTGAGCGAAGAGAAATACGGTTCAGTATCGAAGACCAGCCGGTAGGTTCCATTTGACACCGGACGATCGACGAGAAAGAAAGGCTTCACGCGGCCGTCCTGGTCGGTCCATGCGTGGCTCAGCTCGGTCCAACTCTCGTCGTTGTTCTGGAGTTCGAGTGAAACGGCGACGCCGCTGGCGGGCGCGCCGCGCGAGGTGTCGAGTATGTGGGTCGAAATCGTGCTCATGAAGGCCGCTTACGAATGATCAAGTAGTTTTCGCAATCTCAACTCCGTGATCTTTGCTTGTTCCTCGGCTGCGATAGGTAATTCTACCGCTGCATCGTTTGGGAGCCGCTGTTCGAGCAGCGCCAGTATCTCATCAGTTGACTTGCCCGTGGCGCAAACTATGAAAATAAAACCGAATTTCTTTTCGTAATCGACGTTTAGCTGCGCCAGTTTCTCGACTGCTTCCTGTGCGGCGTTTTGGACGCCCTGTTGTTCCTGGGCCGACCACTGTTGCGACTGGGCCGAGACTGCGTTGGCCGCTTTTCTCTCGCCGATCTTTGGGTGACTGCGAAACGCTTCGAGCCAGTCGGCTTCGTTCAGCGACCACCAGACTTCGTTTGCGTTTCCGATCAGATGTTCGAGCGACGCGTAAGGCCGTTGGTGTTCGACTGTTTCGGCCCAGCGCGTCGCGCCGCAGCATTTCAACAACTCCTTACGCGCTTCTTCGGGAGCTAGTTCATTAAACCACGCCAGGTCGTTCATCGCAGTTACTCGGCCAACGTTCCATAGACGCGCAAGCGGCTCACGCCGCCGTCCGGAAAGATATTGAATCGCAGATGCGAAACGACGCCTGCGTTTGTCAGTTCGCGATCGAAGTAATGACGCGTGTGTGCCTG
>DASUPR010000085.1:0-2590 GCA_036281015.1 Pyrinomonadaceae bacterium | reverse complement strand
TGTGCTGATCGGCGCTCGTGTTCAGGAAATTCTCGAGTGGGAACGGATCGCGCATCAGCCACACAGACTCCACGGCTATCGCCCGCGATGTGTTTTCCTCCGTCATGAGCACGGGCCGGTCGTCGTCCAGAACGGTGATGGTGCTCGTAAATGGACTTCCTTCGAGCACGCCGTTGCTTATCGCGCTCAACGCCAAATTAAAGCTCTCCGGACGCTCAACCACACCGTCATTAACGATCGGGACGTTCACGAACTTGATCGTTTCTCCCGCTGCAAACTGAAGCGAGCCGGAAGTGTTCGCGTAGTCGCCGGGCTGTGTTGCGGCGCCATTGCTTGTAGCGTAGTGGATTGTCGCGGCGTTTGCGGTGTTGCCGATTCGAGTGACGCCGATCGTTACGCTTGCGGCGCTTTCGTTTACGACGTAAGCCGTCGCGTTGAACTGAACACTGCTCGCCGATCCGGATGGACCAAACTGCCCGCGAATCTCACCGGCGGGGAAGTTAGCGCTGTGAACGTTGACGTACAGCAGTCCGTTCTTGAGGTCCTGCACCTGCGCCGGCGTCAACGCGATCTGAAAATCGCCGATCTGTCCGAGCGGCAACGGAAAAACCGGCGGAGCGCTGACACCCGCCCCAGCAGGACCGTGAATGTGCGCGTCAGTCTGCGCGGCCGAAAGTGTAGTAAACGTCAACGACACGCGCGCGGTTTTCTCATCCGGGCTGAGCAGCAGCGTTGCACGGCCAGTGGCAGTCGAGTTGTTGGGCGGTGTTTCCTGCGCGCCAGTCAGTGTTGCGGTGAATAAAGAGCTCGGTTTCGATTTGATCTCGTAAACCGCGCCATTCGAAAGCGAAACGACAAACACGTTTCCATTCGGGCCGGTCTGAATATCGGTCGTGATGCCGAAGTCTCTGCCAATGACCAAACTCTCACTCTCGGTCTGATCAAACTTATCGACGTTGTCAGCCACGCGATCCGCCAGCCGTGGATCGGTGAACGAAAAATGCTGGCGGTCCGCTGTTAATTTGAAGCGGAACAGAAACCCGTTGAGCAGCGTCGTGCGTGAAGCGCCGACGAACAGATCGCCTTCAAACTGCGCACCTAGCCCGCGGCCTCTCACAAAACCGATCGGCGACGGCGCCACCGCATACTTCCAACTGAACTCCGGATCGATGTACTGCGCGCCGCTCACCATGAACATCCGCGATATCGCCTGTTGAGGAGTCGTCGCTATATTCGAAGGCGGCCAACGAAGCTGTTGCAGGTTTCCAACGCCGTACGTCATCTCGATCGAACGGTATTCACCGACGCGGCTCACAGGCCCCATCGTTTGTATCCAACCGCCATTGAAACCCGGAGTCACGCGATTGATCTCATCATAAGCATCGTCGCCGTTCTCCTGCGTCCACAACGCGCCGCTTAACGGATCGAAGTCCATCCCGAAGCTGTTGCGCACGCCGTAAGCAAACACCTTCTTGATATTCGCGGCGGCTTCGCCGGTCAGGTTTGTCGGCGCGTCGACGAACGGATTATCCACGGGCGTCGAACCGTCGTCGTTGAGGCGCAGCACAACACCGGTCAGGTGCGCATTATCCGGTTCTGGTCCACCAAACTGATCGTCCGGCACTGGACCACCACTCGTAATGTTTTGCAAAAATCCGCGCCGTCCGTTGTCGCCGAAGATGACGTAGAGCTTGCCTTCAGGACCAAAGCGCAGCACGCCGCCATTGTGATTGCCGCGCGCAGGCTGGCCCGTGTCCTGTTGCAACGCGCGCAGTTTGATCAGGTTGCGATCGAGCGTGAGCGTTGAACCGTTCCAGACAAAACGATCGACACGATTCCCGAGTAGCGGCACCTGATCGATGTTCGCGGTATCGACTCCCGTCGTGCTTTCGGTCCAGAAGAGATAAACAAAACCGTTCTGCGCAAAGCCGGGGTGCAGCGCGATGCCGAGCAGGCCGCGCTCGGAAGCATTGTTGACTGCGAGATCGAGTGGAGTGCTGTGCAAAGCGCCGTTCACAATTCGTTTCACTTTGCCCGTGGCTCGCTCGAGCACGAAGAAATCGTCAGGCCCGATGAACGCCATGCTCGTCGGTTGATCGAGTCCGGAGATAACGGTGCTGACGGTGAGATTGTCGTCGAGCATCACGGGCGAAGCGGCGGCCGGTTGAATCACCGTCGTCGTGCTCGCGGCGTTGTTCGTCGAATCGAAATCGTTTTCGTTTGCGGTGACGCTCGCCGTATTGATGATCTGTCCCGGCGCGGAAGGCGTGACGACGATTGTGACTATGGCGCTGCCGCCAACCGCGAGTGTGCCGAGATTGCAATTCACTGGACCAGTGCCATTGCAATTTCCCTGCGTCGTAGTCGCAGAGCCGAAAGCGATGCCGCCCGGCAGCGTGTCTGTCACGACTACATTCGTTGCTATGGCCGGTCCGTTGTTCGTCACCGTGATCCGGTACGAAAGCGGAGCCGCAGTCTGCCCGGGATTGGGCGATGCGGTCTTGGTTAACGACAGGTCAACACTCGACGAACTTACAACCTGCAAATTCGCCGGAATCAAATGCGACGTTGAACCAGACTGCGCATTGAC
>DASUPR010000084.1:0-4940 GCA_036281015.1 Pyrinomonadaceae bacterium | reverse complement strand
GCGCCGCATGGTGAGCGAAGGAAAGTTGGGGAAGAAAACCGGCCAGGGTTTTTACGACTGGACCAAAGAAGACGCGCCCAATGTTCGTAGAGGCGCGCAGTCTTCGTAAACGCTCCTGAGTGTGACGATGAGCACGCCGTATAACAACGAAGAGAGACGATTCGCGCTACGCATGGCGTTGCGCTTGCCGATTGTCATTTCCGGCCGCACCGAAGACGGTTCCGCGTGGAGTGAGCCGACCGAGACAGACGACATCTCGACTTCCGGCGCACTCTTTCATCTGAATCAGAAAGTGACGCGCGGCGAGCGTCTGTATTTGCGAGCGCACCGGCCTGACGGCACACCGATCGAAGCGACTGCGCTGGTGGTGCGTGTGGCGCCGGCGATCTACGGCACCGCGCGCGTCGGCGTGCAGATCGCGGAGCCGACCGAAAACTGGCTGCGGTTGTTTGTGTCGTGGGTTGCCGATGAGCAGCCCGTACCGCCCGATCCGGATGGCCCACCACCGGAACAAGCCCCTACGAAATCCTAATTTAGTTCGGAGTTATTGATGCCGCAGACATACGAGACTTTGCTGCTCGAAAAACGCGAGCGCGTTGCCATTATCACGATCAATCGGCCTGACAAACTGAACGCACTGAACATCAAGACGCGCGAAGAAGGCGCTGCTTTGCTGGACGAACTGCGCAACGACGATTCGGTCGGCGTAGTTGTAATCACCGGCGCGGGTGAAAAAGCTTTCATCGCCGGCGCAGACATCGGCGAGTTTGCCGGACGCACGTCGGTCACGCAGCGCGACGTGATGATGACCAAGTCGTTGTTCACGACAATCGACATCTTTCCAAAGCCCGTGATCGCGATGATCAACGGTTTCTGTTTGGGCGGCGGTTGTGAACTCGCGTTGGCGTGCGACATTCGCATCGCCAGCGAGAACGCGTCGTTTGGTCAACCGGAGATCAAGCTCGGAATCATTCCGGGCGGCGGCGGCACGCAACGTTTGACGCGGCTCGTTGGCGAAGGCAAGGCGATGGAGTTGATTCTGACGGGAGACTTCATCGACGCAAAGACCGCGTTGTCGCTTGGTTTGGTGAATCACGTTGTGCCGCTCGATCAACTGCAAGCGAAAACGATGGAGATCGCGAATCGCATTGCCGACAAGAGCCCGATCGCGTTGCAGTTCGCGAAGGAAGCGGTGAAGATCGCGTCGCGTTCGAATCTCGACGAGGGTTTGCGTCGCGAAGTGGATTTGTTTGCGCTCTGTTTTTCGACGGAAGACAAGGACGAGGGCGTCAGCGCGTTTCTCGAGAAGCGCAAGCCCGCGTTCAAGGGTAAGTAAAGAACAGACAGTTTGTCTGTTGTTGGGAGCCGGTAATGAAAGCGCTCCTTCTCATTGTTGGCATCATGCTCGCAACCGTTGGTGGCGTGATGACCTACCGGGCGCTTTACGTCGAACCGAAATCCGCGGTCATCATCACTGATAGCGACATTCGCCACCTGCCGAATTACGCGCGCGTTGTGGGAAGCGCGCTGTTGTTCGTCGGCGGCACCGCCCTCGCGCTCTACGCCGCGACTCGTAAACCGAAGTAACTAACTCTCAACCAACCGGCTCAGATTCGTCTCCATCTCTGTGGGACTTACAACAAGGCCCGCTGTGTGTGGATCCGCAAAATCCCTGTTCCCCTTGCACAGTTGGTAGTAGTACTCAAGGTCCAGACGGCGCATACGAATCATAACCAAGCAGCAGTTGCTGAAAAGATTTCTTTAGACCGAGCGGCAACCATCGTCTGGTGAGAGTCGGAAGCTAAGCATTTGCGCCCGCATGATAACGAGAAAAATCTAGCGCTGCCAAACTGATTCATATATTATCTCGCGCATTCAAAAGGGACGCGCGTTTTTTAACGGTTCGCCCATATATAACCCTCATCCACCTGCATGAGCCTTCCATACCTCGCTAGCTGCAGAAAATGGATGTTAACCAGCAAAGGAACCCGCTATGGCTGTTCTCTCACTTCCAAAGGAGTCCAGAGTGGTGGTTGCGATCTGTCTGATCGGGCAAAGTATCGCCCTTTACGCGGTCGCAAATCACAGTCAACGTAATCTCCTGGCCTGCGTGATCGCCTTCTTCGTCGGAGGCTACATCACTGACACGATCAGTGGAATGTTTCACTTCAGCTTTGACTACGTTTGGCCCGCACGTTTTCCCATTTTTGGTCCGGTGGCCGTCGATTTTCGCGGGCATCATTTGAAACCGGGACTCGATCCATCAGCGCTCGTGGCCAATATAACCAGAGGCGCGTACGGCGCTCTTCCTCTTGCGATTGCTGCCTGGACTGTGACGAAGACGGCTAATGAAACGTGGGGTTCGTTTTTGACGGTGGCGATTCTCATGTCGACCAGCATCTGGATGCTCGGTTTTCACCAGATTCACTCCTACACCCACATGGGCTCAAAACTGCCGGCAGACGAATTCAATCGAGCAGTAGTTGAGATAAACCAGCTGCCGACGCGGCGAGAGCAGAAAGAGGCGTTTCTAAAGCTCTTCCGCGAGCTTGGAATTCCTCGCTACGTGCGGGTGATGCAACGCTGCCGGTTGTTCCTGCGGCCCGAGGTCCATTGGCGCCACCATATCAATTTCGAGACTGACTTTTCGAGCGTCAATGGCTGGTCCGATCCGGTGATGAACTTGATCTATCGACCGATAGCTCGTTGGCGGAAGGTCAAGGGGCTGCCGGATTCGCATCGCAACGCTCATGAGCTTGATGTGTTGAGGAATAGCTCAGTGGCGGAAGGTTAACGATAAGAACTTTAACTGTGGCTTAGTTTTCGACTCTGATGGAGCGTTCCGAAAACTATGTCCCAAAGTGGACTGGTCACGCCGTAATTCACAGTCGGAATGCGGTGATGAATGTTGTGGTGAATTTGTAGCTTCTTAAACCAGCGCAGCCGCGAGTGGTGGTGTATGTGATGATGTACGATCGCATACCCAACGTAACCCGTAATGAATGCCGCCATAAAACTCAGCGCGTAAGGAATCCGAAGCACAAAAACCGCCACACAGGCAATGGACCACCACATCGCTTGCGTGAGCAAAAACGGCGTTCCGATGAGCGCCTTGGGCTCGTCGTGATGCATCAAATGTCCCGCCTGGGCCATGTTCTGGCGTGGGCCGTGGAAGATGTAGCGGTGCAGTAGATACTCAATCAGACTCACAAAAAAGATCGCCCCGAAATAAACCCCCAGCGAAATGTAAACACTTCTCTCGAGGATGAAAGTTTCCCAGGTGAAGAAGAGTACGGCCGTTATCGGATCGGTAACGAAACCGCCCCAATAATTGGTTGGGCTTGAGGCTACCCGGTCCAGTATTTGACTCTTTGCACCCGATAAACCCAAGGAGGTTTTTGGCAGTTCAGACGGCCGGTTCATGGCGTCGACCTTTCATTGTGCGAGGAGGAGTCGGTTTTGAGCGGGCTTATCCTATCAAAACAACCGGATTTTGTGTTAGGGTTTGCAGCGAATTCGCCAAAGCGAGCAGATGCGGAATAACTCCGCATTAGACTCTCAAGCCCCTCACGGAGGGTCAGATGATCTTGAGCACACCATCTGAACTCACCCCCATTGGGTTATGGCGCTCCTCGACGGCCCAGCCAGTTTTCCTAGCCGATGAGTTGGCGACCTTCATTCCTCGTGTGCGCGAATCGCTGCACATCGTACGCAATGGCAAACAGGGAAGGATCGGGGTCGCGTTGGGTGGAGAAGTCGTGCTTCCGAGCATGGCCCGGGAAGGCGACTATGCGCTGATGGCGACGCTGCCCGCGCTGTATCCGGAGTGGCTTGGCGATCGATCGTTTTGCGAGGTTCACGGCGTGCGTTTTCCTTATGTTGCAGGCGAAATGGCAAACGGAATTGCGACGACGCGTTTAGTGGCAGCCATGGGCCAGGCGGAAATGCTGGCCTTCTTCGGGGCGGCCGGACTCTCGTTTGAGCGTGTCGAGCAGGCGGTTGACGAGTTGGACCGCACGTTAGGCAATCGCGCGGCCTGGGGCGTGAATTTGATTCATTCGCCGAATGAAGAAGCGCTCGAGGATCGGGTTGCGGATCTGCTGATTCGACGCGGTGTCGCGCGCGTTTCGGCATCGGCTTTTATGACGTTGACGCCGGCGGTTGTTCGTGTCGCCGCGAGCGGTTTGCGAATGGATCAATCGTCCGGACGGATCGTTCGACGCCATCATTTGTTCGCAAAGATCTCGCGGCCGGAAGTCGCAAAGCTTTTCATGTCGCCGGCGCCGGCCGAAATACTTCAGACGTTAATCGGGCAGGGTTTGCTCAACAGGCAGGAAGCGGATCTTGCCGCGCGAATACCGGTCGCGGAAGACATCACCGTCGAAGCAGACAGCGGCGGCCACACTGATAACCAGGCACTCGTCGCGATCTTTCCCACGATTCTCGCGCTGCGAGATGAGCTAACGGAGCGCTACGGATACGCGCAACCGATTCGCGTCGGCGCGGCCGGCGGCATGGGCACGCCGTCTGCCGTCGCTGCTGCTTTCGCACTCGGCGCGGCGTACGTTCTGACAGGATCGATCAATCAGGCGGCGGTGGAGTCGGGCCTTTCGGACGCGGGCAAAGCGATGTTGGCGGAAGCGGACCTGTCAGACGTGATCATGGCTCCCGCGGCGGACATGTTTGAGCTCGGCATTCGGGTGCAAGTGCTCAAGCGCGGGACAATGTTTGGAGTGCGTGCCGCGAAGCTGTACGAGGCTTACCGATCCTACTCGTCGCTCGAAGCGATACCAACAGAATTGCGGACCACGCTCGAGCGTGACGTTATGCGTGCCACCTTCGATGAAATTTGGACCGAGACGCATCGTTTTTGGCAGAGCCGCGATCCGTCTGAAGCAGCCCGCGCCGAAGGTGATCCAAAACACCGCATGGCGCTGGTG
>DASUPR010000083.1:0-8011 GCA_036281015.1 Pyrinomonadaceae bacterium | reverse complement strand
TTCGGAGTACTTACCACTCAAAAACAGCGCGTAACCATAGTTGAAATGGACCATCTGGTCGTTCGGCGCCGATTCGGAAGCGCGGCCGAGAAAGTCCGTGGCCTGATTGAGCAGACGAGTTCGTTCTGCGTCGTTTTTGTTTTCACGTGCGGCTTGTACTGCGACGGCGCCGGCGTTGTTGTAGACGCCGATCAGCGGCAAGTCACTCGAAAGTGGCACGACTGTCGCCAACGCGCGCCCGTAATCGCCTAGCTTTGTATAACCGAGACTCGCGTAGAACGCTGCTTCTGCGTAGTGCGGTTCTTTCTTCTGTATCTTCGAAAAATACTCGGTGGCGTCTTTCCAATTGCCGAGACTCATGTAGCCGCGGCCGAGTTCGAAAGCTGCCTGCGGATACACCGCGCCGCTCGTGGCTTCAGCGTAGTAGTGCAGCGCATTCTTGAGATAGCGTGCGCGCACTTCATCGCGCAGGTTCAACTGCACGGCCTTCACATAAGCCTCAAAAGCCTTCTGCGGAATCTTGGTCGCTTCCTGAACGATCTGGTTTTGTGAAAACGGCAGGGCCTTGTCGCGTTGATACAGAATCTGGTACGCAAGCCGGCCGTGAATGTCTTGAAGAGTTGTGAGCGGGCCGCCGTAATCGAACTGTCGCGTGGCCCAACCGCCGTCGAGCACCTCGCCCATCGTGCGTCCTTCGTTGACTTTGATCACGCGAGCCGTGACCTGCACGTAAGCGTCAGCGGGTGCTTTCTCCTGGTCGTTGTTGGTCTTGGGTTCTTCGGCAGCGGGTTTTGGCGGCGGCATGACCGAGTAATTGCCGATCACGATCATGGTCGCTTTGGCCTGGCGCGCGAGTTTGATAGCGGTGGCGCGCGAGGGAATTACCGTCTCCGGCAGCCGCAACTGCTGATACGCAAGCTCGCGTTCGTCACTGGAGACGACGATCAGTCCGGGCTTGTTGAGCAGCTCGGCGATCGCGTCGGCGAAGCTCTCGCCGACCCAGTTGTACTCGGCCTTGTTCGATGTATTTTCGAACGGCAACACCATGACGACGTCGGCCGACGGGTTCTGCGCCGGCACGCGCAGGGGCAGGGAAACAAGGCAAAATAGCAGTAAAACGGCTGAAAATAGTCGCAAACTCAAGCTACAAAACTCCTCGAAAAGAACTCAGAAGGCTAACTGTAGCAGAAAGTTGCCACATGGGCCTACGTTGCGAGGTGGCTCTCGTTGCCACATGGCTCTACGTTGCGAGGTGGCTCTCGTTGCCACATGGCTCTACGTTGCCACATGCGTCACGGAGACCTCGCCTTTCAACGCCGAAGGCGTTGGCTAATTGGAGCCCAGGGTTGGCTTCCAACCCTGGGTAAAGAAGAAGAAAAGGTCTCAACGCTGAAAGCGTTGGCGAGTCGGCGTGCGCTCGCGAACACTTTCAGTGTTGATACGAGGTTTTTGTTGGTTCCCAGGGTTGTAGCAGGGCTCCAACCCATGGGCTGGAATTAGTTAACGCCTTCGGCGTTGAGAGTAATACCGTTGGGTTAAGCAGCAAGCTACGTCGACGTTGAGAACACGCTACGTCGGCGTTGAGAACACGCTACGTCGGCGTTGAGAACACGCTACGTCGGGCGTTGAAGGAGTTGGCGCCTACATCGAGTAGGCGGGCGCGACGTCTTCTTCGGTGCGGGTTGAGGGGAGGTCGAGTCCGGGGTTTTCATCGCGGTGCGCGTCCTGCGCGAGCAGGTGCAACACGCCTTCCTGGTTGACCGGTTGCGAGAAAAGGTAGCCCTGGCCGTATTCGCAGCCCAGCATCCGCAACTGTTGATACTGCTCTTCCGTCTCGATGCCTTCGGCAATCACTTCCATGCCGAGGTTGCGGGCGAGGGTCGAGATGGTGCGGACGATCGCGTTGTCGTTGTCCGTCGTCAAACGCGACACAAACGAACGATCGATCTTGAGGTAGTTGAGCGGGAAACGGTGCAGGTAACTGAGCGACGAATAGCCGGTGCCGAAATCGTCGATGCTGAGCTGCACGCCGAGCGAGCGCAACTGCTTGAACATCAGCGCGGCGGCTTCGGCGTTTTCCATCACGACGCTTTCCGTGATCTCGAGTTTCAAACAGTGCGGATTCAGTTTGCTGATCGCGAGGGCTTCTTTGATTCGATCGAGCAGGTCGCTTTGGGCCACCTGGCGCGCGGAAAGATTCACGCTCAGACTCAACGAACGATGACTCGGAAACGCCGTCTGACACTCGCGAATGTGTTTGCACGCTTCCAGCAGCACCCATTCGCCAATCGGAACGATCAACCCGGTCTCTTCCGCAACCGGAATGAAATCAGCCGGCGAAACGAGCCCGCGCCGCGGATGGTTCCAACGCACGAGCGCTTCAAAGCCCGCGAGACGTCCCGTTTCCAGCGAAACGATCGGTTGGTAGTAAACGCAGAATTCCTTCTGCTCGACGGCCTGACGCAGATCGCTCTCCAACTGCAAACGCGAAACCGCGCGCGCGTGCATCGCGTGATCGAAAACTTCGTAACGCGCCTTGCCGTTTTCCTTCGCGCGATACATCGCCGTGTCGGCGTCGCGCAGGATGTCTTCGGGCCGATCGTAACCGCTCGAACTGAGCGCGATGCCGATGCTCGCAGTCGCGAAAGCAGAGTTCTTGTCGAGCACAAACGGCTGGCTGAGCTCTTCCGAAATTCTCTGCGCCACACGCACGGCGTCGGTCGCGTCGTGCATGCCACTCAACAGGATCGCAAACTCGTCGCCGCCAAAACGCGCGAGTGTATCGACCGGGCGAAGCGCGCGTTCCAAACGTTCCGCGAAAGCGACGAGCAACAAGTCGCCGTGCGTATGGCCCAGGCTGTCGTTGATGTTCTTGAAGCGATCCAGATCGAGAAACAACACCGCGAACAGGTGATCGTTCCGGCGTTTCGAGCTTTCCATCTCGGCTTTGAGCAGTTCGGTAAACATCGCGCGGTTCGGCAAACCGGTTAGCGAGTCGTGAAAAGCTGCGTGACGGAAGTGTTCCTTCGTCTCTTCCAGCACGCGGCTGATGCGTTCCTGTTCGGCGATGTACGCGTTGAGCTCCTGAACGTGACGTTCGGCCTGTTCGGCGCGTTCGTGCTCGGCTTCGGCTCGCGCGCGTTCGGCTTCTTCAGCGTGACGCGCGGAAGCTTTCACTTCGCGCATGTAACGGTCGTAGCTAAAATAGACGATGATGATGATCGGAATACAAACTAGAAACGCCCAGAAGCGCGCTGTGCCGATACTGCTGACGATGAAACCCGCGCCCGCCGCACCCGCGAAGTAACTGATCGAGATCCACAGGAAGTTGCGGCTCCACATGTACCAGAGAGATTCGTTCGCCTTCAACGCGCTGGCCATGGCGCCCATGCCGGTGTGGGCCAGGTATTGAACGACGCCCATCAAGCACAGGCCGATGATGGCCATCGATGGACCAAACGAAAACAGCGCCGTCGGCGATCCAAACGTGAGAGTCAAAACCGTCGCCGTGATAAACACTGCACACGCCACAGCGCCGCCGCCAAACGCTACGGTTCGAGGTTTCCGACTAATGCGCAGCGCTGAACAGACACCGGTCAGCGCGCCAATCAACACGGCGCTTTCGCCGCCGTAGATCAGCAACGCTATGAAGACGAACGTATCGTCAACGGTGATGTTGAGATTGATTTGCGGGATGCGAATCGCGATGCGCGAGCCGATAACGGCGGTGACCAGTGTCAACAGCAGAAAATATTCATCGACTATGCCGCGTGGGAGTGTGTAGGCCGCATACAGACAGGCCGCCGCGCCTCCCGCGACGACCGTCCACATGTAAGTTCCGCTGAGATTTTGTCGTAAGGTTTTCATCCGCACGTTTCCGAGTTTGAGGTTGAGGAAACTACTTCATTGAGGCGCCCTCGTCTCCGCGTGAGCAGTCGCCGAGAGCAAAACCGTCGCCGAGTGCGAAGCCGTCGCCAAGAGCAAACCCATCGCCGAGAGCAAAGCCGTCGCCAAGCGCGAAACCATCGCCGAGTGCGAAGCCATCGCCGAGTGCGAAGCCGTCGCCGAGCAGCAGCGCGTTGCTCAGGAAGTACGAGCCGCCGAACAACGTTGAGCCGTCACTCCTCGTCAGGTAGCTACCTAAAATCACGCTTTTGACCCACATGTTGTAGTTGAGGCTTTGCGATGTGAGTCCTTCGTTCACGCCGTCGCCCCACAGGTAACCCTGGCCGTAGCTCGTCTGATATTTGAGGATCAGATCCTTGCCCGTAATCGTGGTGCGCCGAAGGACGAGTCCCTGGCTCCACGGGAACGTCATACCCGAAATGTTGGTCTGGACTGCTGGTGGAGTTTGCGTCAGGAAATTAGAACCGAAGGTCGGTTTCAGAAGACCGAGCAGGCCGGTGTTGACGATCTTTGCGAGACTGACTGCGCCTGCGACGTTCAGTTGACCCGCGCCCTGATCGAACGTGTTGAAGCCCGCGAGCGGTTGCGCCGTGTACATCAACAACATCTTGATCGTGTTTGGCGTCAGGCCGGAGTTTGCTTCCAGCATCACGGCTGCAGCGCCTGCGACGGCCGGCGTCGACATCGAAGTACCGCTGAGGTACATCAGCTTCATGTTCGTCGTCGAATACTTATTGGTGGCGAGCTCGGGATAGAGTTTCAGTAGATTGTTGTTAACTGCTTCCGCCGCGACGATCTTGTTTCCGGGTGCGACGAGGTCCGGTTTGATGATGTTGTCGTAGTGAACGAGACCGTATGAATCGACTGAGAAACTCCGCGCTGGACCACGCGAGCTGTAGCTCGTGACTGCGTCTTCGTGACGAGCGTCGGTGCCGAAGCTGTTGCTGGCGCCGACCGTGATCGCGGAAGGTTCATTGCCGGGGCAATGAATCGCGCCGTAGACCTTGCGGCCGTTTGCGTCTTTGCCCATGTTTCCGGCAGCAGCGACAACGACCACACCGGCGTTGACAAGCTTGCGAACCGAGTTGCAGATCGGATCGTCTTCGTACGAGTTGATCGCGAGCGTGCCGAGACTCATATTCACGACGCGCACGCCGTAGGAATTCTTGTTCGCCATCAGCCAATCGAGCGCGGCCAACACGCCTGAAACGCGGCCGACGCCCTGCGAGTTGAGTACGCGCAGATTGACGAGACTCGCGCCGGGAGCAATGCCTTCATAAGCGCCGGCGGTCGGGGCGCCGTCGCCTGCGGCGATCGAAGCGACGTGTGTTCCGTGACCCCACGGATCGTCAGTGCGATTCTCGCCGGTGAAGTCTTTACTGAATTTGATCTTGCCGGAAGTGGCGAATGATTTGTGTTTGCTGTCGATGCCGGAATCGATGATTGCGATAGTGACGCCGGAGCCGTCGAGGGTTGTTGAACCGAGAAGAGTTTTGTGTGTGCGAATCTGTTGCGTGCCGGTGGTCGTGGTCAGATGGCCCGAACTGCGCACGGGATTGTCGAGTGAAATGTAAGCGACGCTCGGATCGGTAGCGAGCAGTTGGACGTCATTGGCCTGCACGTCGACGATGCGGATGTTCAGGGCTGCGAGTACGTCAACGAGGAGCCCCCCGACAGTATTGAGCAGACCTCCGAGGAGGCCGCCGTTTGTCGCCGAAGGAACATGCTGCACGATCACCTTCACGCGCTTGTCGCCTTGGCCTGAGAGGATAAGCTGGCGAAGATCGGGCGAGATCTTGCTGCTATCGACGCTGGGCGTGGGGCTAGTTGCAGCCTGGACTTTCGTATTCGTGGAGACAAAGAGTGCTGAGCAGAGTGAACACAGCACCGCGAGTGTCACAAGACGTTTAAAGACTTGGGGGCGAGACATTCAGTTTCTCCAGGGGGCTCGATGTCGTTAATTCTTACCGCGCTCAAAATGCGAGCGCAGTCCTAGTGCTAGCCCCGTGCCAGACGTGATTTGTTGGACCAACATGTCGATTCTGTGGGGGAAAGTGGTGGATTTCTGAGACCTTAGCGGTTGGAACAACTGTTTAGGATCATTCATGCTGACGGCATGAACGGGTCACTCTGCAAGAGTTCGGTCTTACGGCTCACTCTGAGATTTTCCGTCTTAAACGACGTGCTGACGCCGTTTCAGGTCGAATTAAAAAGAGAGAGGATTGGCCGACGGCAGTTGTTGAACGCTAAACAGAACGATTAAGAGCAGAATTACGCGTTGCATAGGTGGTGTCTCTTGTTAGAAAACACCACCGCGCGGGGTTTTGTATGCAAATGAAAATGAGACTTATCTGTTGTTTTTTATTGGTCCTGCTGGCGCAAACCATCGCGGCTGCTGCTGTGAACGTGCGGTTAGTAACCGATGAGGCCGAGGCAGTGCTGGCGATTCTTACGAAGAAGAAGGCCGGCGAGGCGATCGCGGAAACGGATTGGCAGCGCGTGTTTCAGAGTGAGGGATACGTGCGGCTGAAGCAGCGCGAGACGTCGATGAAGCGCCCGTTTGAAGACACGGATTTCAAAACCTTCGTGCTCTCGGACCAACTCGCGGCGAAGCTGCCGGCGCTAACCGAAACACTTGCCCGCTGGCGGCAAGCGGATCTCACACGGGCGGCGGGTTTAGCGCTCGCGTACCTGCCGAAGGACGCGAGCATCCGCGCGAAGATCTATCCCGTGATCAAGCCGCGCGACAACAGCTTCGTCTTCGACGTCAAAAACGATCCCGCGATCTTTCTGTATCTCGATCCGGCCGTGAGCCGTGAGAAGTTTGAAAACACGCTCGCGCACGAACTGCATCACATCGGTTACGGCAGCACCTGCCCGCGCAAAGAGGTGTCGGCCGCGATCGAAAAGCTCGATCCGAACATGCAGCAGGTGATTGGTTGGACCGGCGCGTTTGGCGAAGGCTTTGCGATGCTTGCGGCCGCCGGTGGTCCAAACGTTCATCCGCACGCGGTGGGCAAAGCGGACGAGCGCGCGCGTTGGGACAAAGACGTGGCGAACTTCAATGACGATCTCAAAAAGGTTGATGCGTTTTTCGTCGAGATACTCGAAAATAAACTGAACGCCGATCAGATTCGAGAAAAGGGTTTCTCGTTCTTCGGCGTTCAGGGTCCGTGGTACACGGTCGGTTGGCGAATGTCAGTGCTGATCGAAAAAACCTACGGCCGCGCCAAACTGATTGAGTGTATGTGCGATCAGCGACTGTTGTTGTCTACCTACAACCGTGCCGCAGCAAAACACAATCGCACGTCGCGCACACCACTCGCGCTGTGGTCGTCCGCGGTTCTTACAAACTAACCTCGCCACCACAAGAAGAGTACGGCGAGAATGAATAGCAGCGACATTAACGACGCGAGCTAAAGACACAAACAAGGGCTATGCCGCCCGCGCGTAGCCAGTAACGAAAGGAGCATCAGCATGCCGGCGAGTCCAACGCAACAACCACGCAAATTCATCGATTGCCGGGAGTATCCGAGTGAGAAGAATTGCACGGTAAAGATATCGGGAAATGAAGACGAAGTTCTCGAACTCGCGGTGCTACACGCAACGTCTTACCATGGACATGAGAACAGCGCCGAGCTGCGGGACGAAATTCGCAAGTTGCTCAAGGATGAACGGTAAAGCACAACGTTCGTCGCAGAAGACGACGCGCGCGCGTCAGTTGCGAACGCCTTCGGCGTATTTGTAGATGAAGACGGTCTAACTCTTGATCCGCATCGAACCGGTGTTACTGGTCCTCGTCTGGGCTTTTATCTTCACGCTACAAGTTCCGACCGCGAGATTATTCGGCAACCTGAAGATCACTTGAACGAAGTCCGTGTTCGGCACGGCCCGCACGTCTTCGGCAGGAACGTCGTGATTCTGACTGGCCGCGTCGACGAGGTTTACGATCACCGACGAAGCAGTTTCGCCCTGCGCCAACTGAAGGTTCCGCGCAAAGACCACTACGCGCGTGTTTCTGTCGTTGGAAGGAGTCCATAGGTTTGCCGGGTTAATCACCTGGAACGGATCTCTCACCAGCAGCACTGAGTCGAGACTCGCCACC
>DASUPR010000082.1:0-7121 GCA_036281015.1 Pyrinomonadaceae bacterium | reverse complement strand
TTTTAAATTCATTTATCGTACGTAAATCGGGTTGGAAATGATCCAAGGCTTTTCGCCAATAATCCGTTCAATCTCCGGTAAATAAACTTCTACTCGGTAAACCCCTCGCTCAGTCACTGGTATTTCCTTCGTTGTGACCCCGCTCTCGTTGAGAATTGCCGAGCCGTCTTTAAAGAGCAAAATGCGGCTCGCGAATGGTGTATGAACGACCAGGCGAGTGTCGCTTTGGAGAGGGATTTCGTCGCCCTGGATTTTGGTCTCCGTTGGAGTTTTTGCTTCGAAGGTGAAACCGGATGTGTCGCCGAATAGATCAAAGCCGATGAAGCAGTGGCCCGCTTTGATCGCGTCGAGCAGATGTTCTGGCAGGAGCACCTTGGCGTCGTTTGTGACCACGTGGAGGCGGACCAGGCGAAAACTGGTTTCGTACGGATCGAGCTGGATTCCCGCAAGCGTCTTGCCCGAACTGTCGCGCAGGCTCAAACCGATGTTCGAGTGCGCGTCGTTGCCTCCGAGCGCGGTGAGTCTCCGGCGTGTCAACGCCTGGTCCCAAAGCTTCAAACTCTCGTGGGGCCGTTCGAAGTAGAGCGCAAACAGAAGATCGGGATAGGCGCGGTGCGACCAAAGCACGTCGAAGAACGCCACGATCGGATTCGCGCGGCGCGTGTTCGAAAAGACGTTGTAAACCTCTACGCCATTCAAACCGGGCGTTTCCCAATTCTTAAACTCTTCCGGGTAAGCGGCAATCGAAACATCCTGAGGCAGCTTCAGGAAACGATCGCCGTTCTGGGCGGAAGTCTCGATGCCGTTTATAAAGAGCACATCGCCGTGAATACCTCGCAAGGTCATGGCCGAGGTGTCGAAATCTTTTTCCGTGTGCTCGGTCATGATCACGAAGTCCAACTGGTTCGCTTTCGCAGCGTCAATGATCTCCGAAAACGTTCCCGAGCTGTGTCCGCCGAGAAACGAGTGAACGTGGACCGCGCCTTTGTACTCGTAGCGATAAAGCGGCTTGGGAGTACGCGCGAGCTCGGAATTGACCTGTTGGACCGCGGCGTTCAGCTTGCGGAGTTTGTAACGGCGACAGGCAAAGGGAATTTGGGCCAGCAGGAAAACGACAACGATACCGATGAGAATTTTTTTGAACACGGATCTCAACTGATGAAGTCCACGGATGCGACGTGTTCGCTGATGCTGCGTCCAAACTCCGCGACTCTCACGTGTTCGGGATGAACGGTGTAGGCGTCGAGCGCCGCGCGATCTGCAAACGTCGCCACGAGACCCGTGTCGTAAGAGCGCGGCAGACCGAGCATATCAAAGCCCACCGAGAGACTCTGCACTTCGGGTATTATCGACGCCAGATTGCCCAGGAGCTTGACGTGTTCCTCGCGCGCAAACTGCTCCGTGTCTGCGCGGTACTTCCAGACCACAATGTGCGTCAGCATGTTTGATCAGAACTCGGATTCGCAGATTTAGAAACTCAACCTGACTCGTAGTGTAATCGTTCGATTACCACCTGAGCCACCGCCACCGCCGAAGAAGAAAGTATTTGAACTCGAGGCGGATTTCAAGAAGTAGGGCGAGGACATGTTGCCGATGGGATTACCCTCGTTGTTGCGGTTGAGGAGATTGTTGATGCTGGCGGAGAAGGTTAGCGAGTACGGCCGCTGCACCGGCGGCTTCGCCGGTGGTTTCGCGGTGGTGCTTCCCGAAGCTGCCGGGCCAGACGGCGCACCGGCGCTGGTTGTGGCTGGTCCACCCGGCGGCGGTGCTTTCGGTGCGATGGCTGGTCCAAACTTGAACACCTTCGCGATGTTGAAGTTCACCGAGACGAAGCCTGGACCACGTCCGAAGTTTCGCGGAATGATTTCCTGGCCGGGTGAAGGATTCGGATCAAAAGCGCCGAGCGGTGTCACGACGACGCCCGGTTTGTTCGGGTCAGTGGCAAACGCGGGACGCTCGCTGAAGAACGTGTCGCCGTTTGTGTCGCGTCCCGTGGTGATGTTGAACGGCTGACCCGAGCTGGCGATCATGAACATGTTGAGACTGAAGCCGTGTGGCGCCTGATAATTGCCGCCGCCGTACATGAAACTCAAACTTCCAAACGGCGTGCGCGCCCATTCCTGACTGTAGTCGTAAGCATCGAACGGCGAACCGGTTTGTCCGTTATCGGTGTTGCGCGTTTTGTTTAAGGTGTAGCCGCCCCAGAAGCTCACCGCTTTCAAGTTGCCGTTGATGTTGAAGCTCAGCGTGTTGCCGATCGATCTGCCGGTCGGCTGGTACTCGAAGATGTTTCCGGCGTCAGCGCCGAGCGGCCGCACGCCGCTGTTTGGCAGGCCGGGAATGAATGTACCGCCGAGCGGCGCGTTGATGTTCACGACGCGTTGAAGACGATCTGTGCGGCCGTAGAAATAGGTGACCGAGAGTTTGATGTTCTTCGGTAACAGGCGCTCCATCGCGAACATCGCGCGGAACGATCGTGAAGCGCGAAGGTCGTCGGACTTGACGCGGCGGATCTGCGGCTGCTCAAAGTCGTCGAGCAGATCGATTGGCGGCACGAGGGGGAAGAGATTGAGCACTGCCGGATCGGTAATGAGAAACTGTTGCTGGTGAATGCCGTCGAACCTGATCGATTGAAGTGTGACGTCTTCGGAAACGCGATTGTAGAAGTAACCGAGAGCGCCTCGGAAAACTGTCTTCGGTGGACCAGCAGGCGCGGGCGCAGCCGCTGGTGCGGGTGCTGCGCCGGGCGCGGCCGGTGTTGGCGGTTTCGCTGCAGGTTCAGGTGCTTTCTTCTTGCCAAACACAGGCGACCACGCAAACGAGATGCGGGGCGCAAAGTCGAAGTCGCTGTTGACGTTGTTCTGGTTCTCGTAACGCAGACCCGGCGAGAGCGTGAAGTTTGGTCTGACTTTCCACTCGTCCTGAATGTAGAACGAGATGTCCCACTGCTTCACGTTCGCTTGCGGATCGCCACCCGCAATCGAAAACTGCGTCGCGCCGCCGCCGAGCAACCTGATTTGCGCCGGGCTCATTCCCGCGCGTTGAAACGCGAGCGTGCGGCGATAACGTTCGAGACTGCTGACCTGGATGATCTGCGGTTGGCCACCCGGTCCGGGCACGATCTGATCGTTTTCGTCGAGCAGTGGTCCAGGTCCGCCGGAGAAGGTGTAGGTGCCGCCAAAGTTTCCCGGCGAGATGCTTTCGATCGCCACGTTTCTGATGCGCCCGCCGACTTTCAGAAAATGATTGCCGGTGGTCCACGAAGTGAAGTTCTGCAATTCGAAGCGCTCTTGTTCGTTCGACGACGAACCGACCTGTGCGCCGCCGCCAAAGAAAGAGTCGAGCACGTTCAACGCGAAACTATTCAACACGCTCGACTGGTTGAAACGACTTCGGATCCACTGAAACCGCGTTTCGTTGACTGTCTTTTCGTTGAGCATCGCGGTCTCGATCAACTGCAACGTGAAGTTACTGCGCCGCCCGCGGTATGCGCGCGTCGGGAGTGAGAACCCGCCGATGCCTTGCAGGTCCTGGGTTGAAACGTTGTAGTTCGCTCTACCGACGAGCGTGTGCTTGCTGTTGATCTTGAGATCTCCGCGAAGGTTGCCGTAGGTGTTCTCTTCCGGCGTCACGAATGATTGGTTGACGCTGACCGGTTCGAGTGTGTCCGGATCGAGTGTGGTGGCGTTGACGACGGAGTTGGCGTCGCTGAGATAACGGACGAAGAACGCCGAGAACGATGCGCGCTTTTTGATGATTGGACCACTGAGACTGAAATTGTACGCCCGCTGTTGGTAGGGCGCGCGAAACGTCGTGTACGGGTTGCGGGAGTTGAGGCTTTCGTCGTTGAAATCAAAATTGACCGAGCCGTGCCACTTGTCCGCGCCCGGTTGTGTGAAGATCTCGATGCCGCCCCAACCGGGAAATTCGTTCTCGGCCGACCACGGATTGTTGTTCACGCGCACTTCGCGAATGGCTTCCTTCGGCGGGATCTGGCCGTTTGAGAAGCCGTCGACCTTGACCTGCGCGCCGCCGCCTTCGGGATCTGTCGGACCGGCGAGAGCCTGCAACGCGGCCATCAGCGCCTGTGGATCGTTTGGCAATGCTTCGAGATCGCGGCCGCGCAAGACCACCGCGCCGGCGTTGTTGTCGGAGTCGGTGCTGAGGTTGCGATCGTCGACAGTGACTTCCTGGTTTTCAAAGGCGACGGAGAGTTGTGCGTTGAAAGTGTGTGTCTCGCGGGCTGTTATCTCGATCGACTTTTCTTCGAAGACGGTGAAGCCGGGCGCGATGACTTTCAGGTCGTATGTGCCCGGGGCAAGGCGTTTGAACTCGTAGACGCCGGAAGAGTTGCTGGTGGCGCTGGTCACGACGCCGCTGGCGCTTTTGACAGTGACAGTCGCGCCGACAATCAGACTGTCGAGTTGGTCCGTGACCGTCCCTTTGAGCGAGCCGGTGGTTTGTTGGGCCGCGATGGGCACAGCAAGCGCGCAGATGAGAATTGCGCAACGCAGGAGGAACATGACAGTTAGTGAACCTGAGCCACCAAAAGTTTCAAGACGAAACGCTTACACGTTACGGCCTGCTGCTCGTTGCAAAAACCAGGACAGGATTTTCAACCTTCGCCGCGAACGGCTTTGAGCTCTTTGATGAGATTGCCGATCGCGTCTTCCGCGAAGGCCGCCTTCCTGGCTCGCCAGACGACGCGCGGCGGTTTTGATTCTTCCGGCGAGCCTTTCACGATCACAAACAACTCGCCGTAGGGATAGACGGTGTCGAGAATCCGGCGAAACTCTACCACGTTGAAATAGATCACGTAATCGGCGTCGGCGAGACCCTCAGCCGGAATCGTGCTCCCGTACCTTTTCATGTACTTGTCGAGCTTGCGGGCGATCTGCGTGTGGACCCAACGAAAGCGTCCTTTCGGAAGCGGGTCGGCCTTCAACACGTCTTCGATAATGGCGCGTTCGTTTCCGCTCGCATCGACAACGCGCGACCGAAACACCACCAGCAACGCGCGGCGCTTGTCGCGTAATTCGGTTAAAGGACTACCGGCATAAGCCGGCTTCAAACTGCCGTTGACATCCTGAGCTACTGCCGAGACACACGTTACGAGTACAAGAATGACGAGGAGAATGAACGCGTTTTGTTTACGAACGCAAAACATCGAACTTAAGGAAACCGGCTAGGTTGCACTCTTCGGCGGATGTGGTATGGGCGAACTTGCGTCGAGGTCAACGTGCTCGATGCCGAGACTTGCAGCGCCCTGAGTCGTTAACGAAATGTAATCGTTACCCTCATCAGTATGACGCACCAGCAGGCGCTCGCGTTTTTCGAGGTCTTCAAGTGCCCTGACGAGGTCGGCGTTGGCAAACTCGCTGGTGCTGGCGAATAGCTCCTTCGCGAGAATGCGCGACCGCCGCTGCGCCTGAAAGAAGGTCAGCACGTACATCTCAATATGTTCGAGCCGTCGTCTATCCACTTTTTCCCCGGTGTAGTAGACTGACTATACCTCACCGCCCCGCCAAAGGAGAAACAAGTTGTGAAAAACCTTGTCGTAGTGTGCCTGGGGATTCTGGTGACCGTGTTCGCGGTAACTCCGGCGTATTCGCAGCGTGAAGAGGTGTCGCCCTTTGCGCCGGTGACGCGAATCGGCGAGCCGCCCCGGCAGACGTTCTATATGCTTTCGACTTCGGTCAATAAGTACACGATTCGTGACGACGGGCTGGGTGACGTGATGGTGCGCGTCCGGAAGATACATTTCCAACTGAAGGTCGGGGCGAGCAGCCGCATCGAGCGGCTCTACTATTTCGAGTACGAAGGCGATCTCCTGTTGCTTTACGAGGCAGGCGGGTCTGGTTATCTCGCGCGTCTCGATCAGAAGTCCAAGACGATCAAGAGCACGACGGAGATCAAGGAAGACTTCGAGCCACCGCTAATGAAAGACCAGTCGCTGATTTTCACCGACGGCCCGGTTGTGCGATTGAGTTGAAGAAGTCAGGCTTTGCGGTGGGCGGCGGTGTAGTCCTTCAGGTCTTTTAACGATAGCTTGAGCAGTTTCTTGAGTGTTGGTATGTGAATGTCAGAAAGGCGCTTGATGTACAAACACGACTTGCCCGTCCGGTGTTTGCCCAATTGGCTCATCAGCTCTTCGCGCTTTTGGAATCCGGGCGTGAGGTAAAGCGTCAGGTCCGACTTTCGCGGCGAGAAGGCGGCCACCGGCCAATCACCCGAATGCCCGCTCGCATACTTGTAGCTGAAAGAGCCAAACCCGACGATTGACGGCCCCCACATCTGCGGCTTGCTGCCGGTGATCTCCTCCATCATCTTCGCGACTGCAAAACAATCTTCGCGCCGCGCTGCGTCGGGAATCTTGTTGAGAAACTGCGTGACACTCGCTTTGGTCGGTCTAGTTTTGGCTTCCGCCACTTTGCGTTGCTCCTTCCCGCACGGTGGGATATTTGATTCCTAACTGCTCGAGATACGTTTCGTACTTCTCCGGGTTGTAATAAAACTTTCGCATCTGCTCGCGATACGTGTCCTGCGTTCGCTTGTTGAGCCAGGTCGCCGGTTTGTCTTCCGGACCGATCAACGGCTGATACTTCGTGTCCTTCGTCTGCACTTCACGAAAATACTTCCACGACTGTTCGATCAGTTCCGGTTTGGTCAACAGATCGATCACTGTCATCGCGACAACCTTCGCGCCGGCAGTCACGCCCTTGTGCGCGATCGGCGTGGCCATCGCGATCGCGTCGGTCCAGTTGTGACCCGGCAGACCGGGAATGTTTGACGGATAGCGCAACGAAACAGTCGGAACGTTCCACGACACGTCGCCGATGTCGTCCGAACCACCGCGACTGCGTTGTTCGTCCGTGACTGGTCCAGCCAGCGGCATGAGTTCCTTCGCGAGGCCGCCCTGTTCGCGCGATTTGATCTCGCGCTGCAAAGCCTTCGCGAGTGTTTGATCCGCTTCACTCCACTGCGGCAGTCCGATCTGTTTGATGTTCTCGTACATCGCTTCCGCAACAGGCCGGTTGAAGTGTTGCGGCCACGCCGAACCAAGCACACGCGAACTGACAGTCGTGTTGGTCATCTTCGCGGCGCCTTCGGCCATGGCGTCG
>DASUPR010000081.1:0-3536 GCA_036281015.1 Pyrinomonadaceae bacterium | reverse complement strand
TCGAGATAACGGTTCAACGTTTCGACCAAATCGTTATCGCGGCCGGCTTTCTCGTACTCTTTAGCCAGACCGAAAAGCACACTGGTGTTTTCCGGGTCCGTGGCTAACATCTGCTCGAAGATTTCTATGCGATTGTTCATTTGCCGATTATAAGCTTCGCGATCGTTTGCAATTGCATGTTCGAAGTTCCTTCGTAGATCGCGCCAATCTTCGAGTCGCGCCAGTATTTCTCAACCGGATAATCCTTCACGTAACCGTAGCCGCCGTAGAGTTCGATCGCCTTCGAACTGACGCGCTCGGCGACGCGCGACGAGTAAAGCTTCGCCATCGCCGCTTCCTTCACGAAGTTCACGCCCGCGTCTTTCATACGCGCGGCGTTGTAAACCATCAAACGCGCGGCTTCGAGCTCGGTCGCCATCTCGGCGAGTTGAAACTGCACACCCTGGTACTGATTGATCGACTTACCAAACTGCTGCCGCTCGGCCGTGTACCCCAAAGCGCTCTGCAACGCGCCCGCGGCGATGCCGATCATCTGCGCGCCGATGCCGATGCGGCCTTCGTTCAACGTTTCGATCGAGATCTTGTAACCCTTGCCCGCTTCGCCGAGAACGTTCTCTTTCGGCACCTGGCAATCTTCGAGGATCAACTCGACTGTCGATGACGCGCGAATGCCGAGTTTGTTTTCCTTTTTGCCGATCGAGAAACCGGGAAAACTCTTTTCGACGATGAAGGCGGTGATGCCTTTGTAACCGGCTTCCGGATTGGCGTTTGCGAAGAGCACGAAGATTTCGGCTTCGATACCGTTCGTGATCCAGAGCTTGCGGCCGTTGAGCAGGTAGTGATCGCCTTTATCGACGGCGCGTGTTTGCATCGCGAAAGCGTCCGAGCCGGAGCTGGGTTCGCTCAGTGCGTACGCGCCGACGTGCTCGCTCGCGAGACGCGTCAGGTACTTTTGTTTCTGTTCGGGTGTGCCCCAGCGAATGAAAGCGTTGTTGACCAGCGTGTTTTGTACGTCAACAAAAACGCCCACCGAAGCATCGACACGCGAGAGTTCTTCCACGGCGAGAATGGCGCTGAAAAAGCTGGCCCCCGCGCCGCCGTACTCTTCCGGCGTTTCGATTCCCATCAAACCGAGATCAAAACACTGCTTGATAACGGCCGGATCGAGTTTCGCGGCCTCGTCCATCTGTTCGACGCGCGGGCGGATCTCGCCCTCGGCAAACTCGCGGACGCTCGCGCGAAACATCGTCTCGTCTTCGGAGAGGGTCGTAAGTGGAATAGCAGGTGCCTGCGCTAGAGCTGTTTGTGATTGACTCATGTTAGTAATGTTCGTTATGTCGGACTCAAAATGAACGTAGCATCATAATCGAGCGGCGAAGTTTCCCGCAAAGGTCGTCCACAGATTACACTGATTTAACTGAAACAATCCGTGTACTCTGTGTAATCGGTGGGTGTGTTAACGTACGTTAATGGCGGTTGAAAGCCCGGAACTTGAGCAGCGTGCTCGTCGCAGCAGATTTGCGCCACTTGGAATCGTATTTGGCCTGCTGGGACTGTTGTTGTTCGCCTACTTCGTGCGGCGCGCCGGAATCGGCGAGATCTTCGCCAATATTCAACGTCTCGGCGCCGGCTTCCTGCTCATCCTCGCGATTTCCAGCACTCGTTACATCGTTCGCGCGCTTGCCTGGACGCGCTGCGTCGAACGCCCGCATCGGTTGCCGTTTCGTGATGCACTCCGGGCGCGCTTGATGGGCGACGCGCTCGGCAACATCATTCCGTTTGCGAGCGTCGCGGTGAGCGAGCCGTCGAAGGCCGTGTTTGTTAAGGACCGCGTGCCTTTGCTCGTCGGGCTTTCAGCGCTGGCGATTGAAAACATCTTTTACGCGCTGTCAGTCGCACTGTTTATTTGCGCGGGCACGGCGACGCTGTTGCTGAGTTTTTCCCTGCCGAAACCTTTGCGGTATGCGAGCATCGGCGCGCTCGTCACGACGCTGATCATCATTCCCGCCGGTTACTTTCTGCTTCGTAGTCAGAAGAAGTTTCTGAGTGCGGCGCTCGGGTTTTTCGGGCGCCGTGGAGTCGCGCCGAATCTGGTCGCGAAGATCCTGCCGCGCGCGCAGACACTCGAAGAACGCGTCTACGGTTTCTACGACCGGAATCGCGGGAGCTTCCTGTCAATCTTCGCGCTGGACATGTGCTTTCACATCGCGGGCGTCGTGGAGGTCTATACGACGTTGTCGTTCATCAGTCCGGTAGCGCCGACCTTACGGCAGGCGTTCATACTCGAGTCGGTGAATCGAATCATCAACGTCGCGTTTAAATTCATTCCGCTGCGTGCGGGTGTTGATGAAGGCGGGACGGGTCAGGTGTCGAAGGTGTTGGGATTTGCGCGAGGCATCGGCGAAACACTCGCCATCATTCGCAAAGGCCGCGACATCTTTTGGAGCGCAGTCGGTCTTTTATTGATCTGGAGAAAAGGCTTTTCGCTCAGCGGACTTACCGACGACGAGCCTACTCGTACGCCAGCGCATTAACCGCGTCGAGATTCGACGCGCGCCACGCCGGATACAACGCACCGAGCACGCCGCCGATCAATCCAATCGCCGCCGCGACAGCCGCCCACGTCCAGCTGTACTCAAAAACAAGCCCGTACGCGCGGTGAATCAGATATCCGGTCAGGAGTGAAATCGCAAACCCGGCGATCAGGCCGATGATGCTGATCAGAATCGCTTCCTTCTCGATGATTCCGACGATGTAACCTCGCGAAGCGCCCATCGCTTTCAGGATGCCGATCTCGCGCGTGCGTTCCGTAATCGTCGTGTACATCGCCAGCATTACGACCAGCGCGCTAACCACCGCAGCCAGACCGACGAGCACACGCAGAAACACGCCGAGGTAAGGAATGCTCTTTTCAAAACTCGGGAAAACGTCTCGTGTTGGTTGAATCGTGTTGCCGGGCAGCTCCTGGTCGATGCGCTGCGCGACGGCGTTAACCTGATCCGAATCCCGGAGCTTCACAAAGATGAACGTGCACTTGTTGGGAGCTTCGAGCGCTTCCTGCATCGCCGTGAGCGACATCTTCACGCGCGGGCCTGATTCCGGCGAGTAAATGCCTGAGATGCGATACTCCTTCTTGCCGAGGTTTTTGATCGTGTCGCCGACGCGCAAGTTGTTATTGCGCGCCTTGGTTTCGTCGATCACGACTTCGCTTGTGTCTTGCGGTCCCCGGCCTTCAACCATGCTGAGACCGTTCATGCCGGCGTAGGCATCCCAATCGACGCCGTCGACCTGCTCAATGCCGATGCTGCCCGCACCCGGGACGAAATTGCGAATCAACGGCAGCGCTTCTTCAACGCCCTCGATCGCTTTCAACCGGTCGACGTAGCGCGTGTCGAGGTTGGTGGCCATCGACGTTAACTGCACGGCGCCGGGACGCATGAAAATCAGCTCAGCGCGCACGTTGCTCGCACGGCGTTGGAGGTCGTTTGACATGCCGCGGGCGAGACCCGTAAACAGCATCACCAGGCTGACACCCA
>DASUPR010000080.1:0-2942 GCA_036281015.1 Pyrinomonadaceae bacterium | reverse complement strand
GACATCAGCGAAGAGAACCTGAAGAACCAGCAAGCAGTCGTGAGTGAAGAGGTGCGCGTCAACGTTCTGAACCAGCCGTACCAGTTGTTCGAGTGGATCAGTCTTTGGGAGAACGCCTTCACCAACTGGAACAACTCACACAACGGTTACGGCGAACTGTCGGAGATCAACGCCGCCACGATCGAAGACGTGCGCAGCTTCTTCAAAACTTATTACGCGCCGAACAACGCAGTGCTGACCGTGGTCGGCGATGTGGACGTCAACGAAGTGAAGAAGATGGTCGAGAAACACTTCGCCGGGATTCCGTCACAACCGATGCCCGCACGTGTTGACTTGACCGAACCGCCGCAAACAAAAGAGAAGCGCGTTTCGCAAACCGACAAACTCGCAAACCTTCCGGCGCTCGCGACGGGTTATCACCTGCCGCCACAGAACTCGCCCGACTTTCCGGCGATGGCCCTGCTGGTCCAAATACTGCAAGGCGACGATAGCTCGCGCTGGTATCAACGGTTAGTCAAAGAGAAGGAACTGACGCTCGATCTCTCCGGCGGGCTCAACTACTTCGGCAACGAGTTTGACTACATCGGTCCGATGATCATGACCACTCGCACGACTTACAAACCCGGCCGCACCGCGGACGAAGTGTTACGCGAAATGGACGCGGTAATTGCCGACATCGTGTCGAAAGGCGTAACCGACAAAGAGCTGGCGGACGCGAAGATCCGTTATCGATCCGACTTCTACAGCCAGATCGAGGGAAGCTCCGGAAAAACGCACATGCTCTCGGCGCTCGCGCTGTTCCGCGACGATCCGCAGCAGATCAACACGTTGTTGACGCCGTTTGAGAACGTCACGGCCGCGCAGATTAAGAGCGCGGCGGCGAAGTATCTCGTCGCGACGAACCGCACGGTGATCGATCGCGTTCCCGAAGCGAAACCGCAACCGAAGAGTGGTCAATAGGACCACGGATAGCACAGATTGAAAGGCACCCGTCATGAAAAGCTTACTTATAGCCGTTACACTTGCACTACTAACAGCGCCCGCGTTCGCGCAACAGAAAACGCCGCCACCGCCGGGCGCCGCGCGTCCGTTGAACCTGCCAAAGCTCACTGAAAAGAAACTGCCGAACGGTCTGACGGTCGTACTCGCGCCGCTGCCAAACGTGCCGAAAATCACCGCGGTGCTCACGTTCCGCTCCGCCACCACGGCGAGTGATCGCGAAGCACACCCAGGCATCGCGCAAATCGCCGCGTCTGTCGCCAACGAAGGAACCGACACGCGCACCAGCAAACAGATCAAAGAAGAATTGCGTTCTATCGGTGGCACTCTTTCGCTCTACAGCGATGCCGATTCCACCACGATGAACGCCACTTCGCTTTCCGAATTTTCACCGCGGTTGTTCGACATGATGTCCGATGTGGCCCAGCATCCGTCATTTCCGGAAACCGAAGTGAAGCTGGCCCAGGAGAACACGATTCAGCAGATTCGCGCCGGCCGCGCGGATCCGGGTTTTCTCGTCAACGAACGTTTCCAGAAAGCCGTCTTCGGTAATCACCCGTACGGTTTTGTCGTGCCGGATGAGAAGTCGATCAGTTCGTTGACGCGCGCCGATCTGCGTTCGTTCGTGACGAAGTATTACCTGCCAAACGCTTCGCACCTGATCGTCGTCGGCGATATCGATGTCAACAAGACTTACGCCGAGATTGAAAAGGCGTTCGGCGGTTGGAAGAGCGGCACGGTGCCGCCCGAAGAAAACCCGGCCGTTCCAAAGCGCGACAAACGCCAGATCTACTTCGTCAACCGTCCCGGCTCGATCCAGTCGGCAATCTACATCGGCAACGTGAGTATTCCGCGCAAGGACAAAGACTACTTCGCGATTCGCACGGCCAGCACGATCTACGGCGGCTCGTTCTATTCACGTCTGACCCGCAACATCCGCGAAACGAAAGGCTACACCTACTCGCCGTTCAGTTCTGCAAACACGCAGGCGAAGACCGGATCGTTTCTCGCCGGCGCGTTCGTGCGCAACGAAGTGACTGGTCCAACACTGCTCGAGATCTTTTACGAGCTCGATCGCATGCGTGTGATGCCGGTGAGCGATGAAGAACTGAGCGCGGCCAAGGAGTACAGCACCGGTAACTTCCTGGTCGAACTCGCGAGCCAGCAAGGTCTCGCCGGACGTATCGCGACGATCTACACCTACGACCTCGACAAAAACTTCATCAACGACTTCCGCCCGAAGATCGAAGCACTCACGACGGCTGACATTCAGAAGGCTGCCGCGAAATACTTCGACACCTATCGCGCGGCGATCGTGATCGTTGGAGACTGGGACAAGGTGAAGGATCAGGTCACGCCGTTTGGCGAAGTAACCATCTACGACTCGGAAGGAAACGTGGTCACGAAGTCGTAAGCTTGAGTTTCTCGGCGGCTCCGCTTGAGTCTCGCCGCGGCTCCGCCGCGTCCGGACTCGGCGCTGAGTCATACGAGCCGGTAAGAGAAAGATGGTGTTACGTAGAATTGTAAACTGCGATCGCTGCGTTCCGAGTTTGCGCGGAAACACGCCGCAGGCGTGGGCCAGTTCCAGCCCGGGGTTGGAACAACCCCGGGCTTCAAAAAAGCCGTTCGTGTTCAACGCTGAAAGCGTTGGCGAACAGCGCGAGGGGGCTCGCCAACGCTTTCAGCGTTGGGACGGTTTTTTTTCTTTTTGACCCAGGGTTGGGCCAACCCTGGGCTGGAATTATCCAACGCCTTCGGCGTTCAGATTCAAGATCCACCGAGTAGACGTGATGATTATCGCGTGCCTAGTTGGCGTTTCGCAGGTTTGTGATGCTCACGTTAGTCGCTTCCTTTTTGACCCAGGGTTGGACCAACCCTGGGCTGAAATTATCCAACGCCTTCGGCGTTCAGATTCAAGATCCACCGAGTAGACGTGATGATTA
>DASUPR010000079.1:0-3227 GCA_036281015.1 Pyrinomonadaceae bacterium | reverse complement strand
GCTCGTCAACGACTTAGGCGGCAAAGTCGTAGTGAGTGGCCCGGCAACTGACACCGGCCAGAAGGTCCACAATTTAATCGTCGCGTCGAAAGAGATCGATCCGCGGTGTGAAGTGATCGTGTTTGTGGATACTGACGCACGGCCCTCACGTGACTGGTTGCGTGAGATCGTTGCGCCCCTGGCTGATGAGAATGTTGGGGCGTCCACGGGGTATCGATGGTTTGTGCCGGAAAAGGGTGGGATTGCGTCGCGCTTGCGAGGTGTTTGGAATGCGTCGGTTGCGTCGGCGCTCGGTGCGGAGACGACGAAGAATTTTTGTTGGGGTGGCTCGACGGCGATTCGCCGCACGACTTTTGAAGAATTGAAAGTCGCGGACCGCTGGCGCGGGACTGTGTCCGACGATTTCACGATCACGCGTGTGCTGAAGGAAGCAAAGTTGCCGATCCATTTCACACCGCGTTGCCTGGTGCCTTCGGTCGGCGACTGCGGATGGAATGAGCTCGTGGAGTTTACGACGCGGCAGATCAAGATAACGCGGATTTACGCGCAGCATCTTTGGGTGGCGCTGCTGCTCGGATCGTCGCTGTTTGCGATCGCGTTCTTCGGCGGGATTGTGTTGCTCGCGACGCGTGTGTTACTCGGGCAGTCGTGGTGGTTGGTGTTGAGCTTTCTTGTCGTGATATTCGCGCTCGGCGCCGCGAAGGGATTCATTCGCTGGCGAGCGGTTAGCACTGCGCTTCCCGGGTATGGTCCTGAGCTGCGACGCGATCTAGCAGCGCACATCTTTCTCTGGCCGTTTGCGTCGTTGCTCTATCTTTACAACGCCATCGTGGCCGCCTTTTCACGCCGCATCACCTGGCGTGGCATTACCTATAATTTGCTATCACCTACCGAAGCTGTCATTATCTCTCGCGACTCCTGATGGCCAGCAAAGCGGTCCAATTTGTGCAACTGTTGCGCTCGTCGAAACGAGAGAAACGTCTCGGCACGGTCATTCTCTTTATCACGTCGCGTTGCAACGCGTTCTGCCAGACCTGTTTCTACCACGAAGAGTTGAACCAGCCCGGCGACCTGACCTTCGCTCAACTCGAAAAGATCTCGCAAACCATGCCGCCGATCACGGACCTGTGGCTCTCAGGCGGCGAGCCGACGCTGCGCCGAGATATTTCTGATGTTATAGATCAGTTCGTTCGTAACAACGGTGTGGAGCGGGTCATCATCCCCACCAACGGTTTAATAAAATCCCGAGTCTTTGACATCGTAGACAGCGCCCTTGCAAAACATCCCGCGCTGGATCTCTACCTGAACATCGCGCTCGACGGCTACGGCGAAACACACGATCGCATACGCGGCGTGCCCGGCAACTGGGCCAAGACACTCGACTGCATCGAGTTTCTCTACCCGCTGAAAGACAAGTTCGCCGATCGCTTTCGCCTGAACGTCAACACCGTCGTCTGCGCCGAGAATTACACCGAGATCGAAACGCTCGCCGAGTTCATGTGGCAGAACTACAAACTCGACGGCCAGTACTTCAACATCATCCGCGGCGAAACACTCGTCGGCGAACAGATCAAACAAGTGCCGCCGGAAGTGCTGCCCGCGATGTACGCCAAAGTCGCGCAGCTTACCAAGCGTTACGGCGATCGCATGTTCGCGGACGACGAGAAGAGCAAACGTTTCGTCAAGAACGTCGCCTACGTCGGCACAATCACGACCCACTACCGCACGCAACACGCAAACTTCGCCGAACCGACTCCGTGGCCGTTTCCGTGCACGGCGGGCGAAACCACAGCCGTGATCGATTACAACGGCGACGTGCGCGCCTGCGAACTGCGCGAGAAGTTCGCCACGCTCGCCGATTTCGACTACGACTTCAACGCCTTGTGGTCCGCGCAATCACGCGCAACCGAACTGGCCGCGATCGACGGCGGTAAAGCCTGCTGGTGTACGCACGTCTGTTTTATTCACGATTCCATGCGCCACTCACGCCGCGCTTTGCTTTACGAAGTCCCCAAGAACTTTCTCACGCGCGAGTCCTGGTCTTGAAGCCAGATCAAGAACAAAACCGAAAGAGTGGATTTGCCTACGCGGCGGGAATCACGTTGTTTGCTTCGGTGGCGGCTTTTTGTGGGCTTGGATGGCTCCTGGATAAGTGGCTCGGCACGGAGCCGTGGCTTCTGGTCGTCGGTATTGTGATCGGCTCCGCGCTCGGACTATTCGAGTTTGTGCGTTTGAGTTCAAAGACGTATTAAATTAAAATCACCGGCTTCGCTCATGGCGGATTCTCAAGGTAACGCTATAAATCTGAGGATTTTCCGGACGATGGCTATTGCCACCGGGCTGGGTGTGGCTGTGTCGACGGTGATTGGTCCATGGCGGGTGACGACCGGGCTGCTGCTCGGCGGATTGCTGGCGCTTTTCAATCATCGCTGGTTGAAAAATTCAGCCGCCGCGGCGATCCGGCTTTCAACCACCGGCGGCACGTCGCATTTCAATCTCGCGCAGTTTTTGTTGCGCTATCTCGTTATCGCGGCGGCGGTATTCGCGACCGTCACGCTGGATCTCGTTTCTTTGCCGGCGGTGCTGGCGGGCCTGTGCAGTTTCGTGGTGGCCATGATGGTCGAAGCTTCAAGAGAGTTCTATTTCGCAATTATCGAGCGAGAGGAAATTAGTTGATGTTCTGGTTGTCGGACGCACCCGCTGCGGCAGAGCACGCGGAAGAAACGGCGGAGCACGCGGCGGAAGCCGCACATCATTCGCCGATCATTGTCGAACTTGTCAATCACTACTTCGGTGAATCTGTACACGCATTCCAGCTCAAACACACCAAACCGTGGTGGGACTGGTTTCTCGGCAAGTTCGGTTCGAGTGCTGAATCTGCTTTTGGTCCATACACGGTCGAGAACGCGATCCCGTGGTACACGGTGATGTTCTTCATCGCGTGTATTTTGAGCGTGGTGATCATCTGGATTTTCAAAGGCAAGTTATCCGAATCGGAACCGGGTCACGGCCAGCAGACGCTCGAGCTCAGCGTGCTCGCGATCCGCAACATGCTTCAGGACATCATTGGACCACACGGTTTGAAGTATTTCCCGGTGGTGATGACGTTTGCGGTGCTCATCCTCGTTTCAAACCTGATGGGACTCTTTCCGTTGTTCATGAGTCCGACGGCAGCCACCAGCGTTACGTTCGCACTCGGGTTGAGTTCGTTTCTTTACTACAACTAC
>DASUPR010000078.1:0-31964 GCA_036281015.1 Pyrinomonadaceae bacterium | reverse complement strand
GAGAGCCGCTGCTGTTAACGAGAAATCGAAGGAGACCACGGCTTTTGCGCCGGTGCCTTCGGCTGAGATTCCCGTCCCGGTTGTTGCTGCTTCGCCCGCGAACAGGCGGACTCCCGTGTACGTGTTTGCTGCCGGGCTCGTGATCGCCGGCATTATCGGCGTGATGTACTTCACGAGTAAGGCCGGCAACACGGCCACGATCGGGTCGATCGCTGTGCTGCCGTTTGTCGACGAGTCTGCTGATCCCGATGCTGAGTATATAAACGACAAGATCGCTGAGAGTTTGATCAATAGCCTGTCGAAGTTGCCGCAGTTGCGCGTCGTGCCGCGCAGCGTGGTTGCCGGTTACAAAGGCAAGGCGATCGATCCGCGCAAGATCGGCGAAGAGTTGAACGTGCGCGCGGTGGTTACGGGCCGGATGCGCCGCCACGGCGACATTATCAGTATCCAGGCCGATCTCATCGACCTGCAAAACGTCGCGCAGCTTTGGGGACAGCATTACGACCACAAAGTTTCCGACGTCCTGCTGGTCCAGGACGACATCTCGCGCGACATCTTTGAAAACCTGCGTTTGAAACTGAACGTCGAGGAAAAGAAACAGCTCGAGGCGTTAAGTCTGTATTTAAAGGGCCGCAACGCATGGAACAAGCGCACGGGCGACGCGTTGCAGGAAGCGATTCAGTTTTTCAACCAGGCGATCGAGATCGACCCTAACAACTCCGCTGCGTATGCGGGTCTCGCCGACTGTTACAACATGCTCGTCGTTTACGGGCGGCTGCAACCCAAAGAAGGATTTCCGAAGGCGAAAGAAGCCGCGGCGAAGGCGCTGGAGATTGACGAGAGTTCCGCCGAAGCGCACAGCTCGATGGCGTTCATCAAGTTTCGTTGGGATTGGAACCGCGTGGAGACGGAGCGCGGGTTTCAAACTGCGATCAAGTTGAAACCGTCTTACGCGCCGGCGCATCAGTGGTACAGCTCGTATTTGGTTGCGGTAGAACGGTTTGACGAAGCCATTGCGGAAGCAAAGCGGACTGAAGAACTGGAGCCGCTTTCGTTTGTGGCGAGTTCGCATCTCGGCTGGATCTACTACTTATCGGGAAAGAACGACGAGGCGATCGAGCAGTGCCGAAAGATTCTCGAACTCGATCCGAGTTCATTCCCCGCGCGGCGCTATTTGGGCTTGGCCTACGAAGCGAAGGGCATGCATGCGGAAGCGATCGCTGAGTTTCAGACGGGCGTGAAGCTTTCCGGCAGTCCGTTGATGCTCGCTTTGCTGGGCCACGCTTATGCAGTGGCAGGCAAGAAAGCCGAAGCGCTTCAGGTGCTTAACGACTTGCAGCAACTGCAGGAACAGCGCTACGTCTCGCCCTACACCGTCGCCGCTATCTACGCCGGTCTCGACGATAAGGAACAGGCCTTGAAGTGGTTAGAGATGGCGGTCGAAGGCCGCGACATCTGGTTGATGAACCTGAAAGTCGATCCCGTCTTTGCCAAACTACGCAACGAACGAAAATTCACCGACATCCTCGCCCGCATCCGCCTCAGGCCGTAGAGCTTACGGCAATCCGGTATTCTTGCTCACTTTTCACGTCACGTAGTGCTATTGATCGATCCCCTGCTCATGCGATACAACTATCCGCGTCCCGAACAGGTCAGCCGCATATTGCCCTTTCGGGATAACTCCCAATCTCCCGACAAGCCCAACGCGGCTTTGCCGCAGTTAGTTATTAGACTGAACGGTACGCCCTAAATGTAGCGGCGCGGCGTCCGTGTCCAGCGCAGTCGAAACATCCATTCAACATCGAGCAGCTAATCTCTCGAGGCTTTAGCTCTTTGCCTCGAGGCATTTGCAACGGAGGGGAGTAATGGCCGAGCGCGTTAAGAGAGTTATCGAATTGATGCAGGGGGATCCGAGTCGTACTTTTTCACTAGGGGAAATGGCCGACTCAGTAAATCTTTCACCACCTTATTTCTGTTACCTATTCAAAACCATTACGGGAGTTCCACCCGCACGTTACCTGAAATCATTGCGAATGCAACAAGCAGCATCGCTGCTGACGACCACCTTTCTGAGCGTGAAAGAGATCGTCAGACGCGTCGGCTGCACAGACGAAAGTCACTTCGTCAGAGATTTCAAACGCATCTACGGCGTCACGCCAAGTGAATATAGAAACGGTGCACTCGCCGCTGCTGAACCCCGCAACCGAGAAAGTCGCGTCAATGAAATCGGCCAATGAATCGTAAAAAACGCCAATGAATAGTTGTTGCGTCTTTGTGTCGACTGGTCTAGTGTGGCGCGTGCAAAAATAATCGCTAGTCCTCGGCTCTGATTCCAGCCCGCAACGGAGTCATCACGGAAACAAATTGAGGATTTTCCCGACGCTCTAACCCAGGTCCACTAAACATAACTACTGGTCCAGCTAGTAGTCCGTTTTTCTTAGGAGCTTCAATGAAGATTGCAGCACGCGAAGCTGTGTCTGGATCCGTCTGCGCAGCGAGAACTTTCACGCAGGCGACACCGCTCGCTTTAGCACTCCTGCTCTTGATCGCTGTTTCGACCGGCGTCAAAGCTAACAGCCCGTTAGGACAGATCGCCGGCACCGTCGTGGATCAGGCTGGCGCGAGTGTCGACGGCGCAAACGTCGTGTTGCTTGGCCCAGCAGGCACGGAAACGCAGCGCTCGATCACGGATCAACGCGGACGCTTCTCGATGGACCGCGTGCTCGCCGCGGATTACGTCGTCAGCGTGCAAAAGACCGGCTTTCGTGAAGTGCGCCGTGCGTTGCACGTAAACGGCGGTGAAACGGTCCAGGTACAATTTCAACTCAACGTCGCTCCAGTTCTCGAAACGGTAACGGTCACACCGACGCGCGGTCAGCCGCAGGACGTTTCGCAAGCCACGCAAGCACAGGAAGTAATCAACACGGAAGAGATGTCGTGGCGCGCCGCGAACATCCTGCCGCAAGCCTTGCGCGACGTTTCCGGAGTGCATCTTCAGCAGACCACTTCCGGTCAGGGTTCGCCGTTTGTTCGCGGCCTGACCGGCCAGCAGGTGCTACATCTGATCAATGGCGTTCGTTTCAACAATTCAACCTTCAGACCAGGCGCTAACCAATACACCGCGCTGATCGATCAAAACGCAGCGGATCGCGTGGAAGTCGTTCGTGGACCAGGTTCGACCCAGTACGGCTCCGATTCACTCGGCGGCACCATCAACGTGCTGACTCGTACGGTCAAAGGTTTCGACACGTTCACCACGCACGGCAACTTCAACACGTTCTTTATGAGCGCCGATCTTTCGGCCGGTGTGGCCGCGACGGTTGGCGGCGGCGCAAACAAGTGGGGCTTTCTCGTCAGCGCGTCGGGCCATCGCACGCAGGATCTGCGAACCGGTGGTGGAATTGATTCTCACTCGGTCGTCACGCGCCTGCTCGGCATCTCTTCAAAGTTTCTCGGCGATCGTTTGCAAGACACTGCTTATGGTCAATACAACGCGAACGCGAAGTTTCAATTCCAGGCGACCGATGCCGACGTGATCTCGCTTGAATACTTGCGCGGAACACAACTCGGCCTGCGGCGTTACGATCAACTCGACGGCGGCATCGGCAACCTGCTGAACAGTTTCGATCCGCAGGTGCTCGACTTCTTCACTGCGCGTTACGATCGCATCGGCGCCGGACCATTCGATTCGATCTCTGCTGTTTTTTCCTTCAACGGACAACGCGACGATCGCCGTTCGCAAAGCATCAACAACGCTCAAGGCCAGCGCTCGCGAATCACCGACGAGTTCAACCTGACGCGCGCTTACGGCTACCAGGCGCAGGCAACATCGCGCGTGAAACGCACTCACGCGATCACGTTCGGCGCGGAGTTTTACAACGAACGGATCACTTCCAGGCGGCAGGATTTCAACTTCAGCAACGCCACCGAGGATTTCACAAACGTCGCAGACGTGCGCGCGCGTTTTCCCAACGGCTCGAACTATCGAACACTCGGACTCTTCGTGCAGGACGTTGCGACGCTCATTCCGCAGCGACTGACGGCGAACCTCGGTCTGCGTTACAGCCTTTTCCGTTACAGCCAATCATCGCAGGACAATCCACTTGATGCCGCCGGACGCACAACAGTGCCCGAGCTCGTAGCGAGTTTTGACGACGTTACTTTCAACGCCGGTCTCGCTTACGCGGTCAATTCACACTTCACACTCAGCGGAAACGTCAGCCGCGGTTTTCGCGCGCCAAACGTAAACGACTTCGCCGCGACCGGTCTCTCGGGACTCGGTTTTGAAATCTCGCCGGATGAAGGCGTTCGTCTCGGCGGCTCCGCGGGACTACTCGACGCTTCGCGGCGTCTCATCGATACGCACCTGCTCGAACCAATCCGCGCGGAACAACTTTACAGTTACGAATTAGGACTGCGTTTTGTCAGCTCGCGGTTCAGCGGCAACGTCTCCGCTTTCGACTCGGAGATCTCCGATCTGATCGAGCGCCGCACGCTGTTGCTGCCGCAAGGCTCGGTGGGCCAAACCGTCGGTGGGCAGTCGATCATTCGCCAGGACAGCACCGGCGCCGTTTTCACGTCACTCTCAAACACAGCGGTGTTCGTTCGCACCAACGCGGCGAAAGTCAGGATGCGCGGCGTCGAAGGCAACATGGCCGTCAAGCTGCGCCACGATCTCACGGCGCACGCAAACACTTTCTACGTGCGCGGCAAAGACCTGCGCACCGGTTTGCCGCCGTCACTCGAAAACGGCATTCCGCCGATGACGGGTTTCGCCGGCGTCAAGTGGGAACGCGGCAGCAAGTGGATCGAGCTTTACTCAAACTTCGCCGCACCGCAGCGCCGTTTCTCTGACAACGACATTTCTCAGGCGCGTATCGGCGGCTTGCGCACGCGCGAAGAGATCGCCGGGTTCTTCAACGGCGGCGCGATCCCGCGCGGCCTCGTGCGCAACGGAATCCTGCTGCCCACCGGTGAGACGTTGGCGCAGGTTCAGCTTCGCGTGCTTGGTCCAGGTCTGCAACCAAACGCACTGTTCTCAAAAAATCCGGGGTTCGCACTCCTGAATCTGCGCGGCGGTTTCAGGATCGGCGAACGCTCCACGATCACGCTCATGCTCGAGAACCTGTTGGACAAGAACTATCGCACGATGGGTTCGGGCATCGATGGACCAGGCACAAACGCAGCGGTCCGTTACTCATTCAATTTCTAATCGCACGTTCGAGGAGGTCTTCAAGTGAAAGTCTTTTTGTTTGTACTACTGGCAGCCGTAGTCGCGCTGGGCGCCGTGAATCCGGCGGCAACTTACAACGACACGGTGAGCGGCTCGCAAACCGCCGCGCCCGAGTCTGACGGCATCGCCCTCAACCTGACAGCGGCCGGCGATCTGCCGGGAATGATCAAACTCTCGCTGGCCCGATCGGAAGCAAACGTCACGGGCGGCAGCTTGACGATGACCGTGCTGCCCGCCAACGCCGATGCTTCGTCGAGCGAGCGCGGTTCGCTAACCGGCACAGTCTCGAGTGGCACGCTCACGTTAAGCGAAAACGGCACACTCGCTTCTGCTTCAAACGTGCAGGTTTCGATCAACAGCGGCACGGGCGAATACGCGAGCGTCACGAGCGGCGCCGCAACGATCAACGTCACCGCCAATGCAGAGAATCCTTCTCAGCTGGGCGGCACTTTAGTTCTCAACTTCTGATAACTCACGGATAACCGAAAGGATCATCTCCATGTTTCGCAATGCTCTCGTGCGCTTCTTGATCGTTTGCCTCTGCGTTCAAACGATAACTCCGCCCGCCATGGCTACGCCGTCGCGTTCTTCGCCGGTCGTCGCCGCGATCACGAATGCGCCCACGCGCGCCGCAGCCGGGGCGCGTCACATGATGGGCGTGTTGGCGCTCGTCGAGCAGAGCATGGTGGCGTTTTTGCACGCCACCTTCGCGCCGCAGGAAGACTGGAACGTGGTCCTCACGCCGGTTTCGACCGAGTTCAAAGACTACGCCGGTCTCGACTATCACCACTCGAGCCGCAAGTTGTTGCTGTCGGCAAACAATCCGGCCGGGCAACCGAACAACTTCGAAGCCGTCGCCGCAGACGGCACGCGCACGGCTTTCTCGAACGTTGCGGGACTCACCGGCGACATCCTGATTGCCACCGCGCGCGATGAAGGCCAGGGATTGAGCCGCGGCGGATTCGTCGCGGGCGAAGTCTTGACGACCACGGGTGTGCCGGGATCGATCGCGCGGCTCAACGCTTCGGGAGCGACGGTGCAGAATCCGTGGGTCACGTTGCCAAACGAGAACGGCATCACCGGACTGTATCTCGATCGCACCGGTGTGTTTGGTGGCGATCTGATCGTGGTAACTGATATCGGCGGTGTGTGGCGTGTGAACGTCAACGCCGAAGCGACGAAGCTGGCGGGACTCAGCACGCGTCTGTCCGGAGTGAGCGTTGTGCCTGACGATCCCGATCGTTATGGACCATGGGCCGGAAAGATTCTCGCCGGCGCGAAAGATCTCTCAGCGGTTTACGCGATCGATGCGTTGGGCCAGGCGACGCCGTTGCAGGTCAACGTTCAGCCGCACGACATCGACATCGTTCCCGCACAGGAAAACTTCTTCGCGGTCGATTCGTCGGCAAGGAAAATCTGGGGGGCGACTGACGGCGCGTTTGCCGGCGTGATCGGCGACATCCTGGTGACGCAGCAGTCGCCCGGTGTCATCAAGCGCCTGCGTTGGAATGGCCTTGAGTTTGTCGCTTCCGATCTCGCTTCGGCGGCTGAGTTCAAGCAGGTGGCGTTTGCGCCTTCTGGCGTCAATCCGATCCCCGCAGTCAAACAGTTGTACGACAAGATCGCTGTCGTGCGGCACAGCGTGACATTGCTCAACAGTGGCCGCGTTGAAGGCTCGCTGTGGCAGTTGTTGCCGGAAGACGTCACGCTCGACGGCACCGACACGATCACGACCGACCTGCTCGTGCCCGGCACGCCCGCTGTGTTGCACAGCCATCCGGCGTCCTATGGCGGCACACTCGTCGGCACTGAAAATCCCGAACCGTCCAACTACACGATCACGATCAAAGGCAGCTCGCAGTTGCGGCACGTCGTGGCGCGCACGAACCCGATCGAGCTCGAGAATGTGCCCGCGCCGCCGGCGCCAACCGGAACAAACGACGTCTCGATCAGTCAACGGGGCCAACAGATCGCGGACCCCACGACGCTGCGAAATCTCTCAATCTCGGGCAACGCTGATCCGATCGTTGTGCCGCCAGGCACGTACGGAGCCTTCAGTGCCAGCGGCCGAAACGTGCTCGTTTTCGGCGACGCTAACTCGGAAACGGCAACCGTGTACAACCTCGAAGAGTTGACGCTCACAGGCAGCAGCGAACTGCGCCTGGTTGGTCCAATCGTGCTGCACGTGAAGAACCGCGTCACACTCAGCGGCGCGACGCTCGGTGCAGCCGCCGATCCGAAACGGCTGTTGCTGAAGATCGCGACTCCGCTTTCCGATCCGAATGACGCGTTGAAAGTCAGCGGCAATGCGGTGCTCTACGGCATCGTGCGCGCGCCGCAGGGAACGATCACGATCGAAGGCAGTGGCCGCGTGCGCGGCACAGTCTCCTGCAACTACCTGTTTGTAAACGGCAATGGCGTGCTGCAGATCACCGAGAGCGACATTCCTCCGCCGCCGGTGAATCGTCCTCCGATCGTCGATGCGGGCGGCGATCAATCGATCACGCTGCCGACAAACTCAGTCAGTCTCAACGGCACTGCCAGCGACGATGGTTTGCCGCAAGGCAGCACGTTGCAACTCGCATGGACCGTCGTAAGTGGTCCAGGTTCGGTCGTGTTCAGCGATCCGACAAAAGCGATCAGCACCGCTACGTTCACCACGGCCGGCGAATACGTTTTGAAACTCACCGCGTCCGATGGACAGTTGAGCGGCAGCGACACGATGACCGTCACTGTGGTGCCGAATAATCAGCCGCCGACGGTCGACGCCGGACCCGATCAGACGATCGAAATTCCCGATCCCGCGGTGCTCCGAGGCATCGTCACCGACGACGGCATGCCGCAAGGCAGCACTGTGACTTCGACGTGGAGCGTCGTCAGCGGGCCCGGACCGGTGGTGTTTGCCAACCCCAATGCTGCAGCGACAACTGCCTCGTTCACAGTTCCCGGACTTTACACACTAAGACTTACAGCCAGCGACACCGAGTTCAGCGTCTCAGACGAGATGCAGGTAACGGTGCTCTTGAACCAACCGCCTACCGCCAACGCCGGTCCCGATCAGGAGATCACGTTGCCGGGCAGCGCACAACTCAACGGCACCGCGACCGACGATGGTCTGCCGCGCGGTTCCACGCTCGAGACTTTCTGGAGCTTCGTGAGTGGTCCAGGCGCGGTGGTCTTTCCGGATGCGACGCTGCTCAACGCAGTTGCGATCTTCGATGTTCCGGGTACTTACGTCCTGCGTTTGACCGCTTCCGACGGGAAGCTCAGCGCGAGCGACGAGTTGACCATCATCGTCAGACCCAAACCGTTCACGGAACGCACCTACACGCTCGACGCGCACTTCGACGAAGGCGAGACCTTCAACGTCGTTCACGACATCGCGAATCAACTTCAACTCGATCAACGTGCCCGCGAATTCGACTTCCTCTGGGTAGCGGTTTCGTCCAAGGGCACGATCGTCAAGATCGACACCGACACCGGGCAAGTCATCGGTGAATACTTCACCTCGCCGGCCGGCCAGCCGCGCGATCCTTCGCGCACGACGGTCGACCTGAACGGAAACGTTTGGGCCACCAACCGCGCGGGCAACAGCGTGGTCCACATCGGCCTTGTCGAGAACGGCCAGTGCGTCGATCGCAACGGCAACGGTCTCATCGAGACATCAACCGGCTTTGGCGATATTCGCGCATGGACCAACGCCGGCGGCGCGAACACCAACGGCGGCGTTTCCACGGCAGCCGACGAGTGCATCATTCACTACACGAAGGTCAACTCGTTCGGCACGCGCCACGTCTCCGTCAACAAAGACAACGACATTTGGGTTAGCGGCACCAGCGGCCGCCGCTTCGATCTGCTCGACGGCATCACCGGCCAGATCAAACGCGCCGAGCCGACGGTCGGCTTCGGCGGTTACGGCGGTTTGATCGATAAGGCGGGTGTGATCTGGTCGTCGAACCCGATGCTGCGTTGGGACACCAGCAAGCCATTAACTGGCCCCAACGGCGGCAACTGGACCGGCTTCAATCACCCGAGTTACGGCCTCTGTATCGACAGCGGCGGCAACGTCTGGAACACGACGTTCGGCAACGGACAGATTCGCAAGTTCGCGCCGAACGGCACGTTGCTTGGCACCTTCAGCCAGGGCGACGCGTTTGCGCAGGGCTGCGTTGTCGATCGCAACGATCACGTTTGGGTCGCGCACTCGCTGAATCGCAGCACGGTTGGTCACCTGAAGAACGACGGTACTTACGTCGGCACGATCACAGTGCAGAGTGGTCCAACCGGCGTTGCCGTTGACGGCCAGGGCAGGATCTGGGCGACCAACCACAACAGCCGCACTGTGTCGCGCATTAACCCCAACCTCGGTCCGCTTGGTCCGGATGGTGTGACGCGCGTTGGTGCGGTCGATTTCACCACGGGCAATCTCGGCGGCAGTCTTTACAACTACAGCGACATGACGGGCAGCACGCTGTCCGGCGTGCCGACGACCGGAACATGGTCCACCGTGTTCGACAGTCAGATTGTCGGCGCGGAGTGGGGCCGCATTGGCTGGACGGCGCGCGTCTGCGGCGATGCGGCGGTGACGGTTTCAGTGGCGAGCAGCACGAACGGCACCACGTTCGGGCCAAATCAGATCGTCACCAACGGCAGCGATCCGACTATTGCAAACGGTCGTTTCCTGCGCATCACGGTGAGCTTCAAACGCGCGTCGAGTGGTGAGAGTCCGGTGCTCTACGACCTTAGTGTCGGCACGAGCGGCTTCACGCTGCCGGTGGTTGCGAACGAAGCTCCGACGGTATCGGCCGGCGGCGATCAGACAGTGACACTGCCGGACGTCGCCAAACTCGCGGGCGTGAGCTGCGACGATGGTTTCCCGCGCGGCGCCGCGCTCGGCGTCTCGTGGTCCAAGGTTAGCGGACCGGGTGATGTGGCTTTCACGAAGCCAAACTCGCCTGTCACCGACGCGAGCTTTACCGTTGCCGGTGAGTATGTGTTGCGCTTCACCGCCAACGATTCCGAGCACACGGTCAGCGATGACGTTACGGTCACTGCGTTGCCTGCGAACCAGGCGCCGATCGTCAACGCTGGTCCAAACCTGTCGGTCACGTTGCCGAACACGGTCACGCTCAACGGCACAGTCGCCGACGACGGTTTCCCCGCAGGCGCGACTGTCTCCACATTCTGGAGCCAGTTGAGTGGTCCGGGTCTCGTCACGTTCAACGAGCCAAACTCGCCGGTGACGAGAGCAATCTTCGGGACACCCGGCACTTACACGTTACGCTTGAGTGCCAACGACACACATCGCATTGGCACTGATGACGTGCAGGTTACGGTTGCTGCGTCGCCCGCACTCGTCGGCGCGACGTTACAACTCGTTGCGGCAGCTCCGGGACCGTACGTCACGGGCACCCCGCAAACATTGCGCGCGACGTTGCGCAACTCTGCCGGAACTCCATTGGCTAACTTCGGTGTTGAATTCACCGTCAATGGTCCAAACGCGGCCACCGGCAGTGGGGTCACGAATACGACAGGTGTTGCGACGTTCACTTACGCCGGAACAAATCCCGGCACGGACAGTGTCACCGCACTCGTTCGCAGCACGGCGACTGCAAACGTCAATTCGGGCGCAGTGCTGATGCAGTGGACGCTGACGGCGCAATCGCCGCCGGTGGTCCAGGGATCTATCGGTGGCCCATTGAACGGCGCGTCGCTAACGGGAATTATTCCGATCACGGTCGGCGCCGGCGCCACGCTGACCGACGCGACAGTTGAATACTGGCCGGCTTCCAACCCGGCCGCCGTGACCACGCTCGCAAGCGGTGTTAACGGTGGTCCAGGTGCGACTCTGGCCACGCTCGACACAACGCTGCTCGCCAATGGCAACTACGTCATCCGCGTCAGCGGCACTGACGCCAACGGCCAGCAAACGATCAGCCAGGTAATGATCACGGTCACGGGCGAGAACAAGCCCGGACGGCTGTCGTTCTCGGTTACCGATATGACCGTGCCTTTGTCGGGCATTCCGATCACGATCGAACGTACCTACGACAGCCTCAATCGCAACTTCATCGGCGACTTCGGCTACGGCTGGGCGCTCGAAATGTCCGGACCACGGCTCGAAGTCAGTCCTGACAACGATGTGACGATCACTGAACCGGGCACCGGCAGACGCGTGACGTTCCAGTTCTCACCGACGTCATTTGGCTTCCCGTTCAGTTTCTTCTTCCAACCAACTTATGTTCCCGAACCGGGCGTCTTCGGCAAGCTGACCTCGAATGGCTGCGGCTTGCTCGTCAAGTCGGGAACCGGAGTGATCTGCTTCCTGTCAACCGACATTAACTACAACCCGACCGTCTTCCAGTACACCGATCCTTACGGGCGCGTGTACACGATGACGTCTACGGGCCAGTTGCTGTCGATTAAGACTCTCGACGGAAACACGCTCACCTTTGGGCCTAACGGCATTACGAGTAGCGCCGGCAACCTGACGATCCCGTTTGTGCGTGACGCTCAAGGCCGAATCGAACAGATTACGGATCCGAATGGAAAGATTTATCGCTACACGTACGACTCGGTGGGCGATTTAGTAAGCGTGGCCCAGCCGGAGCTCGATACTCCGCTGCGTTACGAGTACGACCCCGGCCACTTCTTCCGTAAGGGCATAGATGCTCGCGGTAATCCGGAGGCCACCAACACTTATTTCCCGAACGGCCGTCTCCAGAGCATCACGGACGCGATGGGTAAGACCACCAGTTACACCTACGATCTGGTGAACAACATCACTACCACCACGCATCCGGACAACACCGGCACGACGATCCAGCAGTTTGACGCAAATGGATTACTGCTGCGGGAAACCGATCCGCTGGGCCGGACCAAGAGTTATACCTACGACGCAAACCGGAACAAGAAGACCGAGACCGACGCGCTGAACAAGACCACTACTTATGACTACGATGCGGGTGGCCATTTGAAGTCGGTTACGGATCCTCTCAACCGCACCATGAGCTACGTCAACAATCAGCATGGCATGCCTACAACGACGACAGACCAGTTGGGCAAGGTGCGCACCATCACGTACGACGCCGAGTTCAACCTCTCGGCCATGTCTGACGAGCTCGGAACTCAGGTAGCGTTCACGTGGGACGACAAAGGCAATCCACTCAGTCTGACGGACGGCGAAGGCCGCATCTATCGGTTTACTTACGATGCGTTCGGCAACGTTGTCTCGAAGACCGATCCAGCCGGCCACGTCACCAGCTTCACCTATGACAACATGGGCCGGGTGCTGACGATGACCGACGCTCGCGGTGTAAGTCGTTTTGAGTACGACGCGCTCGGCAGAATGACGTCCGTTAAGGATGCCTTAAGCAACGAGACTCGATTCAGGTATGACAACAACGGCAACAAGATCGAGGAGATAAACGCGCGTCAGGAGATCACCACCTTCGAGTATGACGCAGTGGACCGTCTCTCACGCGTGAATCATCCGGACGGCACTTCAGTCAGCTACACCTACAATTTCCGCGGGCAGAAGGTGACGGAAACGATAGCGGGACCGGCTCCGAGTGGAGGTTTCCTGTCACCCGAAGCCGCTTTCCAGGCGTTCAGCCGTACGACGACTTACACCTACGACAACGCCGGACAACTCACCAGGGTTAAATTCGCGGACGATAGTGAAATCACTTTCGTCTATGACGAGATCGGACGCGTGAAGAGCGCGACTGATGAACGTGGCAAGATCTACACGTATGAATACGATCCGAACTGCGGTTGTACCGATCGCCTGACGAAGAACATCGATCCGTCGGGCAAGATTACGACCTACAACTACGACGCAGCGGGCCGGCTGATCTCCTTCATCGACGCGAACAATCGCGAAACGAAATACGAATACGACGCTCGCGATCAACTCGTGAAGACGACTCACCCGGACAACACAATCGAAACCAACACCTACGACTCGATGGGCCGTGGCACCAGCAGCACGGATCAGGAGGGTCGCACCACCAGGTTCACCTACGACGAGCGCGGCAACATGCTGTCCGTCGTCGACGCTCTCAACCAGACGACGCAGTTCACTTACGACGCACAAAACAACCTGTTGTCGTCAACTGACGCCCTCGGCCGCACGACGCGGTACGAGTACGACGCTCTCAATCGTGTGATCAAACGAACCATGCCGTTGGGAATGTCGGAACTCTACACGTATGACCAGGTGGGTAATCTCGCTACCAAGCGCGATTTCAGAGGCAGGCAAACCACCTACGAATACGATGAGATGGATCGCATGACCGCCCGGATTCCCGATCCGACTCTGGGTGAAACGTCGATCCGGTACACCTACAACGAAGCCGGCAAGCGCAGCACGATGACCGATGCTTCAGGTACGACTCGCTACACGTACGACCTGCGCGATCGTCTGCTGAGCAAGGAGACACCACAAGGCACACTGTCCTACACCTACGACGGCACGGGCAGTCTGCTCACGATGCGTTCGTCCAACGCTGACGGCGTGTCGGCTGATTACACCTACGACAACCTGAACCGGCTGCTGACGGTTGTCGATAACCGTTTGCCTGCCGGCACCAACACCTACACCTACGACGATGTCGGGAACGTCAAGAGCGATCAGCGTGCCAATGGCGTGAAGACGGATTACACGTATAACTCCATAAACCGTCTGATCAATATGGTCGTTGCAAGAGGAGCTTCCCAACAGTCCTCGTACGCCTACACGCTCGATCGCACCGGCCGCCGTCTCTCGGCTACGGAACAGGACGGCACCACGATCAATTACACGTACGACGCTGTGTTCAGGTTGAAACGTGAGGCGGTGAGTAACAGTCCGAATGCGGCCAGGAATGGCGCAGTTGATTACAACTACGACTCGGTCGGTAATCGACTGTCGCGTATTTCAACTCTGGCTGGAGTGTTGTCGGCGACTTCAACTTACGACGCGAACGATCGTCTGACAACCGATTCATACGACGCCAACGGCAACACGCGATCCGCGGACGGCATGAGTTTCACGTACGACTTCGAGGATCGCATCAGAACTGCAAACGGCGGCGCCGTTCGCATCACGTACGACGGCGACGGCAATCTTGCGTCCAAGACTGTTGGCGGTGTCACTACCAAATATTTGGTAGACGACATGAACCCGACCGGCTACTCGCAGGTTGTTGAGGAACTGGTCGATGGCAACGTGGTCCGGCAGTACACGTATGGTAATACGATCATCAGTCAACGGCAGAACCTCGGCGGCGTGTGGACGGCCAGCTTCTACTCGTTCGATGGACACGGTAGTGTGCGGCAACTGACAAACGAGTCAGGTGTAGTTACCGATACTTACACCTACGACGCATTTGGCAAGTTGCTTGCACAAACCGGCGCCACGCCGAACGTTTATCTATACAGTGGCGAACGTTTCGACGCTGATATCGGGCAGTATCATCTCAGAGCGCGAAACTACAGTCCGGACCGTGGCCGGTTCACCACGATCGATCCGTTTGCGGGGTACATCGACGAGCCGATCTCACTGCACAAGTACCTCTACGTGCATGCCGATCCGGTAAACCTGATCGATCCACTCGGATTGGCGGCGTTCGCGGAGTACGGCCAGTTGATCAAACGCATTGCGCTGCGCACGTGGGCGGCTATTCGCGCTCTCGGTAAAGCGATTGCGTGTATCTTCCTGTATGCAGCCTCGTGGTTGGCCAGTACTCTTGGTTACTTCTTCTGGAACATCGTTCGTCGCCTGGCGCAACGAATGGGTCTGGCGTTCTGTGTCTGCCGTATCAGAAAGACGACGCCGGGATACAAGCCACCCAACGTCCAGGACAACAAGAGGACAGGTGATGATTTCCGCGACTTCCTGGCAGACCTCTTTGAAGCACTGGGATACGACGTAACGAAGGAGGTATCCTTTGGCACCGGCTCCGGCAACCGCAGGATCGATATTGGCCTGAGTAAGGGCGGCTGGAGCGGAGGTATAGAAGCCAAGGTCAACGACTCACCTTATAAGCCTTCGCAGAGGAGAGCCGATGATTGGTTGCGGCGCCGTCGTAATTATCCGGTGAGACTGATCCGGTTTATTCAGTGGCGCTGCTTCCGCAGGTGAGATCAGGAGGTGACAAGTGGGCGCAACAGTAATTGCGTACTGGCCGGGAATCACTGATGACCAGATTGGTTCCCAGCCGGGTTTCTACAACGACGACAAGGGGTGGGGCGACTGGATGGCCGTCCGCGAAGAAACGCCCGGTGCGATGGACGCGATCCGAAAACTGGGCGCCGACGCGATACTGTCATTGAAGACCGACGGCTGGGATGATGAAGACGTAACCTGGGTCACGCCGCAACAGATGCGCGAAGCTGCCACGAAGCTTCGCGAAGCTGTTGCGGCCGGGTTGCTGGACACGAAACCGATTCTCGAGGCCTACAGGCCCAGCGCGATCCCCGATGAACCACTCGCGGATCAGTTCATCCAGGATCTTGACGACGTGATAGCGCTTACGCGTTGGGCTGAAGAAGAAGGTGCAACGCAGATGACTTTGGAGGTCAACTGGTGAAGACGACGTTGGTTAATGCCGTGCTCAACTCTTTTCTCCTGCTGGGACTGGCCGCAGTTTGTGTTGCGCAGGAACCGTTGAAGAAAACAGATCTAACGATCGCCGACAGGGAAGCGTGGCGCAAGGTTTTGCAGTGGCCGGATGCGCTCGAGCAGCAGTGGCAACACTCCCGCACCGATAAGAGGTCGGAAGCGTCCGGATTGAATTTGTATAGCCTGGGCCAGGGAAACTATCTCGTCGCGATCGAAGTGCACGAAAGTGGTTACCAGCCGCGCTACGTGTTCATGTACTACTCCGAATCCAATCCGCGCGCGACCGTGCCCGGGCGTTTGTTGAAAATAAAAACTTACGAGCGCGACGACGATGACGCCGGCACGGTTTCCGCGAAGCTGGCGACCGAAGTCGAAGGCATTGCGACCTTTGACGACTCGAAGAAGCAACTGGTGTTGTTTACTAAAGGCCGCGGCACGCTCGATTGCGGCGCGCTGGTTCGCTACCGCATCCTTCCCAACCGCACCATTCCCACCGAAGCACGAGCGCATGGTTGTTACGACGACTATTCCCTGGGCATCACCGATCCGCTGCGCTGGAAGAGAATCAAACGGCTCTAGCGGCTTTCGATCTGCGCCCATTAGCGCTACCCTGTGCTTGTTATGAAGTCACAGGTTTACACAGCTTTGCTGATTTTGCTGTTTACGACTGCGCTCAACACACAGGCACAACCAAGAAGCGCCGCTGAAGAAGCGGAAACACTGCGCCTGCAATTGATCGAAGTGCAGACACAGGAGGAAGGCCTGCGCGCTCGCGCGGCGCAACTCGACGAGGCGCTCAAACCCGAGAACATTGAACGCTCGCTTGCGGGAGTCGGCTCGACGAGGCCGGAAGAATTACGCGAGGCCCGTCGACGTCAACTGCAAATCGAACGCGATGGCGTTGCGGCGCAGCTCAAGATACTCGAGACCAGTCGCACGCGTCTCGAAGCAGCGATTCGCGATGCCGACGGACGCGCGTATCTGGAAAGCGCGCGCGGTACACCAGAGGCCGGCATGCTCTCGGTGCAATCGCTGATGGGCAAGCGCTGGTTAGTGGGTGGCGGCGTAGGCGGTTTTGTCGTTGCAGTTGTCGCTGGTTTGTTCATTCGGCGCCGGTTGCGTAACAGACTCAAACAATAATTTGAACTGATCTGGAGGATAGCTCACGATGCGATACGTTGGTGCTTTGACTCTTGCTGTGCTCGCCGTCATGTTGCTGCCGCGGGCGAACTTCTCTCAGGGCGGACAGATGGAAGCTTCGCGCGGCGTCGCCGGCGGCGGAATCTCCGTGGCCGGTTGGACCGGAAAGATCGACGCGAAAGAAGAGGCCGCGGGAATGACTCTCAACAGCGCGAAACTCGCGAAGGACGGCGACGCGCTGCACGTCGTGACTGGTCCGGCTGTTACCTACTGGAACCCGGCCAACAAAGCCACCGGCAACTACACCGTCAAAGCGACGTTCAAAGAACCGAAGTACATGGCCCTTAATAGCCATCCCCATCCTTACGGGATTGTTATCGCCGGCAACGATCTCGGCACGGACAAGCAGAGTTATCTCTACTGTGCGGCCTACGGCAATGGCAAATTCATTGTCCGTGGTTTTGGTCCTGAACCGTTTCAGATGAACGCACGCGGCGCTGAAGATCCGGCTGTGAATAAAGCGGCCGGCGTTGGCGAACCGGTGACGCAGGAGATCGCGTTGTCGGTGAAGGGCGATAAGGTTGAGTGCTCGATCAACAATAAAGTCGTCGCGAGTTACGACAAGTCGGCGCTGGTCACGGCCGGCAAGTTGAAATCGACTGACGGCATCTACGGTCTTCGCTTCGCGCACAACACCGAAGCGCTCGTGACCGGCCTGACAGTAACGAAGAACTAATTCAGCCTCGACAGATTCAAGTCTCTGAGCTTTTCACCGTCCGGCGATAGCAGGGTCACGGGTCCGGGATCGCTTGTTGCTGTCGCTGCCAAGCCTTGTGAAAATACTTCTCGGCATGCGCGCGAAACGTTTCCGCTATTTCATCGTAGCCTTGTTCCAGGTAAAAATCGGAAATCAACTGACATGCTTGCGCCGCGATCTCTGAGCCGCATTGCATGGTCTTTTCCAGATACACGACTCCGTCAGCATCACCTTCCTCGAGCAGGAGTTGGCCCACGGCGAAGTTGGCACCGACGTGGTCCGGAACTTCGTCAAGGAGTGCTTTGAGGGACGGCAATGCTGCTGTTCGTTCCTCGGCTTCTGACAGTGCAACCGCGCGTTCCCACTGTTCGTCGATGGTCAGCGGGCGCGATCTTGCGTGTTCTTCGAATTCCGCGAGCCGCTTGCGTGCGCTCTTGATTTCATCGTGCCGCTGGTTCCAGGTTTGCGCCACTCGCTCGCGCCAGAGCCGGTTCATGTTTGTCAGGAACTCCTCCGGCAACTCGCATAGAAAACGCGTCGCTGACTCCTGGTCAGCAGTTACAGCAGCATCCACCAGACGCGACCGATCGGTATCTTCGAGGTCAAAGCCGATTGCTTCGAGACGATCAGCCAGAGCGAAAGATTCTTCCAATGCCGCTGGCGTACGCAGCTCTTCGAGAATCCAACGTTGAGCTTTGGCACCACTAATCGCCTGGCCGAGACCGTGTAGCATCTGAGTGAACGGGTCCCGTGGCGGGTGCGATTGTTCCTTCGCGCCATTGAAGAAAGCCGGCCAGAAGTCTTCATCCAACGCGCGCTGCTTAATCGCGATTCGTGTCAAGGCCGAAGCGGTCACATGTCTGCCTGCGACGTCGACTGCGTAAAAGTCAGCTTCACGTTCCTGCGCGCGTGCGAGCAGGAATGAATAGGCCGAAAGCCGCGGTGCATACCATTCGAGAAATGGCGCAAACAGGAACGAAGCATAGTTTCGTTCGTGACGTACGGTGGTGAGTACTTGATCCCAGGTCTGTCGCACACGATAGATCCAGCCCGAAAAACGGCCGTGTTTTTCTGAGAGACAACCAAACTCATAGGCCAATACGGCGCGAAGTTCAGCCGGACTGAGCGCGGACATCAATGGCAGCCCGATAACCAGATAATTGCGCAGCCAGCCAAACATCCCAAACTGTGGAATTTGGACAATCGAAGCGTTGAAGTCATCTGAGATCAATATGTGGTGTACTTTTGGGCCACTCAGGACCCTGTTCACTTCGTCGATCAATGCAAACAAGTCTGGTGCTTCATCTCGTCGCAATTTTCTTCCGTCAGGCTCAGGGATCGTGACCCAAAGTGAACGTAAAACAAGACCGGCGAGGATCAGCGGGACCAGCAGGAACTTTGCGATTAAGACATTGAATCCGAGGTAGAAGATAGGGACGGCAACCATTGCCAGCAGCAGCGCTACTATGAAAAGCAAATACGCGTAACCGAGTAAGGCGAGTAGGAATACGCGGAACCGATATTGTCCTTGAGGTTGAGACTCGTTCATAAAGCGTGAGACATTAAGAACGGACGGCTTTGGGCTCCCCGAGCTTAACGTCAACTTCCATTTCGATCAACTATGACCATCGGATTTCTTGTAACAATCGCCGTATTCCTGGGCCTGCTGTTTTTTCTCGTTCGTGAAATACGCCGCCCGGTGCGGGATTCCCAGTGGGACCACGCGCCGCGCCGGTACAAACGGCTGCGCATCGCGCTCATTGCGATGATCATGTTTGGGTTGGCGCTTGCGATCTGGGCGTTCTTCATCGAACCGAATCGACTCGTGACGCGGCGCCAGGCGATTGCGCTCGAGCAGTGGCCCAGCGGGCTTTCCGATTTCAAGATCGCCGTGCTGTCAGACATTCATGCGGGTGGGCGGTTTATTGATGAGGGGAAGTTGCGTCTGATTGTCGAGCGGACGAATGAACTGCAACCGGACCTGATCGTGATTGCGGGCGACTACATTTCAGGTGGGCGAAACCATCATGCAATGGATCCGGAAGTGTTTGCTCCCGTGCTGAAAGACTTTCGCGCGCGGTATGGCGTTTACACCGTGCTGGGCAATCACGACTGGTGGTTTGACGGTGAGCGCGTGCGCCGTGCGCTGGAAGCGAATGGGATGAAAGTGTTGGAGAACGAGTTTGCGTGGATAGAAGCGCCCGGCGGTTCGTTCTGGCTTGTTGGACTTGCAGATCTCTGGACGCGACCGCAATTCGTCCAACAAACGATTGAGCGCTTGCCCGAAGGCGCGCCGATCGTCGCGCTGACGCACAACCCTGATATTTTTCCGCGTTTGCCGCAACGCGTGACGCTGTTGCTTGCCGGTCACACGCACGGTGGACAGGTGAAGTTCCCAATCATCGGCACCGTGGTCCACACGACGGACTTTGGCGATCGCTACGAAGCGGGGCACGTCGTTGAGAACGGTCATCATCTCTTCGTGACCACCGGAATCGGCACCAGCATCCTTCCCGTTCGCTTCGGCGTCCCCCCGGAAATTGTGTTGCTGACGGTGAAGTCGAAGTAAGTGTAGTTCCAGCTCTTCGAGCAGTCAGACGCGACATCAAAATCCGGTTCGAAGGTCGGTTCTGCATTCCGCGCTATTGCACCTTCACGCGTTCGCCGCGCAGTATCACGCATCTTCAGCCGCAGGAAAATCCGGAAACCGGCGGACCACCGTGCCGAGCACCTGAGGCGTCAACTCGCGCAATGGCTGTTCAATCGGTAACATACCCAACCATGTCTGTAGGCGGCGATTTCAAATTACACGAGATACGACGCTGGCAGCCCGATCGGCAGAGTCTCGAACGTGACGTCTGGCTACTTGGCACTCTGTTGCACGACTGTGTTCACACCGGCGCGCACGTCAGCTTCATCCTGCCGTTCTCTCACGAAGACGCAGCCGCTTTTTGGCGCGATAAAGTATTTCCCTCGGTCGAAGCCGGAACGTGCTGCGTGCTGATCGCGCGTAATGAACGCGGCCGGATCGTCGGCACCGTGCAACTCGATCTCGCAATGCCACCGAACCAACCACACCGTGGCGAGATCAAAAAACTGTTGGTCCATCCTTTGGAACGCCGCAGCGGCATCGCACGCGCTCTCATGTTGTGCATCGAAAACGAAGCACGCGCCGCGCAACGCACGTTACTAACGCTCGACACCGCCAGCCCGGCAGCCGAGCAACTCTACTCGTCGCTCGGGTACGTGCGCGTCGGTGTCATCCCACGTTTCTCGATCCATCCTGAGACGCGGGAACTCGAAGGCACCACGGTGATGTACAAAGAGCTGACCGCCACGTCTTAATCGCCGTTGGACCTGGCAGGAAGTTCTCGACATGGCCGAAGGAACTTTTTTTTGTTGAGCGTGCATCATAGTGGGCGTCCAGCAGTTCCGGTAGTAGCGATAAGCCAACAGCGCAGGTTATATTCCCAAAACGTATGTTTTTCCGCTTATTCCTCGGCGTCCTCTTCCTTGTAACCACCGTAACGGCTCAACCAGGCGGGAGTTTATTGAGACGCAACCAGTCGCGTCCGGTAAATGTTGCCGTGTCTCCGGACGGCTTTCTGGCCGCGGTCGCGCGCAGTACCGGCGGCGCCGCGAAGCGCTACGGTCGTGTCGATCTGTGGGATACGCGCTCAGGCGAGTTGCTGCGAACGATCACCGGCTTCGACGGCCCGATCTGGTCGATGACGTTTTCAAAAGACGGACGCACGCTGGTCACCGTCAGCACTGAATATCGCGACTCGAAGATTCAGGCCTCGGTAAGAAGCCGGCAGGAGAAAGTCTTTGCGGAGCTGAAGTGGTGGAACGTTGAGACGGGCGAGTTCATTAAGAAGCTTCCGTTGGCCGAGGAAGGTATAACGAGTGTTGAAGCGACGTGGTCGCCGGACGGCAATTCGTTCGCACTCGTTGAACGGTACGTGAGGTGGCAGCTTACGCAGCTCACCCCGCCCGGCGTGTTCAGTCAGCAGATCGTCATGCCGAGTTATGAGAGTGTCGAAGAAGTCGATCTGAAACTATTGGACGCCGAGACCGCAGAGCGTCGAGTGAAATTTCAGGATGTTGAGAGGACTTTTTACGGCCGTGTTGCCTGGCTGTTTGGACGGCTGGACGATCCGCTTTTCTCGCCTGATGGAAAGACGATGGCGGCGATATTCGGCGAGGAAGTAATTCTTTGGAACGTCGCGACGGGTAAGAAAGTGCGCACGTTAAAGAAGCTGAATGGCTTTCCGTCGGCGATCGCGTTCTCCCCGGACAATCGACTCCTCGCAGTCGCCGCTGTGAAGGGAGCGATAGACGGCGGAGATAGTGAGATTTCGGTTTGGGATCTTGCGACCGGCAAACCCGTGAATAAGTTGAAGGGCAAGAACGATCGGGTCGCGTGTATACAGTTTGTCGTGCGTGGACAAGCGATCTTGATGGGGAGTCTCGAATACAAACCCGGCATCGCGATAGGCACAGTGAAGTTGTGGGACCTGCGCGACAACCGTTTGAAAAGCGCCGACATTATCGAAGGCAAAGCCGTTTCGTCGATGACGTTGATTCACGATCAAACAGCGCTGGTGGTCCAGTCGGGCGACGAAGTGGAAGTGAGGGATGCGAGAACGTGGCGTGTCCTGCACACGTTTGAGTCGTCCGAAGAAGATAAGACTGAAGCGATGCGCCGCAGTCGTTTCATACTCACGGCGAATCGCGCTGTGGCAGTCGCGTTTTCACGTGACGGTACGACGGTTTCAGCGGAGATTCCGGGTGAGGGAATCAGGCGTTGGGATTCGCGAACCGGCGGCGTGAGGGCTTTGATTCCGCGCGCGAAGAGCGCTGATGATGCGGTGCTTGCGTTCTCGTCCGATGGCGACTTCGTGGTCGAGACGACGGCTGACGGCGTCCGGATCAGGGATTTGGTTAACGGAACCACGAAACAGGTTCCCGTTGAAACTGAGGAGTCGATCTCCGCACTGACACTCTCGCCGGACAATCGCACGCTAATAACTGCGGATGAGTCGGGGATGGTCCACCTCTGGGATGCCGAGACCGGGCAGAGTAAAAAGGCGATCCAGGTTGGGCAACAGGTTACTGCGGTTGCGATCGATGCGTCAGGTCAGTTGCTAGCGGCTGCGCGCGCGGATCGTTCGATCGTTTTGTGGGACCTGAAGACGGGCGCTGTGCGAGGTGAGTTTAGGAAACACGACAACGTCGTCAACGCGCTCGCCTTCTCACCGGATGGGCGTACTCTCGCCAGCGGCGGCGACGACCGCACGGCGATTCTTTGGGACGTTGCTTCCGGCAAATCAAAGCGCACATTGAAAGGACATGACCTGACCGTAACCTCACTGGCCTTCTCCCCCGATGGGCATACACTCGCAAGCGGCAGCGGCAACGCGGCCGTGGTCCTATGGAACGTCACCACCGGCAAGCTCGATCGAATCCTGCGTTGAGCCGTTGGAAAGCCTCAAGCCGAACTCTGACGAGCCTGCGGTTAATAAATCTTTCCTATCCGCGTTTACTCATCGATGCAGGACCAAGAGTACCTGATCGAGACGCGCGGGCTGAGCCGCCGCTTTGGCGCGCAGATCGCCGTTGACGATCTGAATCTGTTGGTTCCTGCGGCGGGAGTTTACGGTTTTCTTGGGCCAAACGGCGCCGGTAAAACGACCGCGATTCGCATGCTGCTGGGGTTGATTCGGCCGGATGCGGGTGAGGTGTGCTTGTTTGGGCAGCCATTGCGCTCGAATCATCGTGCTTTGATGAGTCGTGTGGGCGCACTGGTTGAAGCGCCATCACTTTACCCGCATCTGACCGGTCGCGAGAACCTCGAAGTCACCCGGCGTCTACTCGGCGCGCCACGCAATCTCATGAATCTCGCGCTCGAAACTGTTCGCATGACTCGCGATGCAGATCGCCGGGCTCGCCGGGTGGTTCATCACGGCGATACACACGTGGATCAGCATGCGTTGGTCCGGCTTCGCGATCGCGCTTGGCGCCGGAATCGGTGGGACATTCTTCGCGCTGTTCGCCGCGAGTGCGTCGTTAGGCAAGTATTATCCGTGGTTGTTGCCGATGAACCTCTTTCTCGAAGGGCGCTTCACCACTGCGCTAGTGCTGGGAATCGGCGGCGGCGTTGTGGCTGCGCTTCTCGGCTGCTTCGAGTTTGTCCGCCGCGACGTGGCTTAACGCGGATGCGGATCGATGTCTGCCGCGCGCCAGCCTACGGCTGACATTGTGTTGCACTTCCGAAACCGTTTGGTGAAAGGATAGCTGCCCGCAACTTCAATAAACGAAACAGGGCGCCGCCTTGCGTTACCAAGTCCGGCGCGGTTTTGTCTTTAAGAACCGCGGCGGCGTGAAGTTGCCGAAGATTTGTGCCGCAGTTACTCTCTTGGCGGGTCTTGTGATGACGCTTGCCGCCGGCACAAAACTGGGCCGCTACGAAATCCGCTCGCAACTTGGGACGGGCGGAATGGGCGAGGTTTATTTAGCCCAGGACACGAAGCTAGATCGCCAGGTGGCGTTGAAAATCCTGCCGCCAAACCTTGCCGAAGATCACGATCGGATGAGCCGCTTTGTACGCGAAGCAAAGTCCGCGTCTGCCCTGAATCATCCGAACATCATCACGATTCACGAAATCGGCGAGGTCGAGGGCCTGCACTTTATCGCTACCGAATACATCCTGGGAGACACGCTCAAGTCGCTACTGGAAACGGAATCGCTCAGTCTCAAGTCAATAATCGACATCGCGCTACAGGTAGTCTCCGCGCTGGAAGCGGCGCATAGCGCAGGCATCGTTCACCGCGATATCAAACCCGACAACATAATGGTCCGTCGTGACGGCATTGTTAAAGTCGTCGATTTTGGTCTCTTGAAATTGACGTCTTCGCGCACTGCGGAAGTTGATACTGAAGGCGAAACGCAGGTCAAAACCAGTGCTGGCGTGATCATGGGAACGACTGCGTACATGTCGCCCGAACAAGCCCGCGGCCAGGAGATGGATGCGCGAACCGACATCTGGAGTTTTGGTTGTGTGCTTTATGAAATGCTGACCAACCACCAGGCATTTCACGGCGAAACGATGACCGATGTGCTGGCAAACATCATTCATCGAGAGCCTGATTCGATCGTGGCCCAGCGCAGGGATACGCCCGCCGAACTCGAACGCATCGTCGCCAGGACACTCCGCAAGAATCGGGATGAGCGTTACCAGTCGGCGAAAGAACTGTTCAACGACTTGCAGCAGTTACACACGCGCATGCTGGTGGAAGCTGAGATCATTCGCAGTGGGGAAAGCGAGAGATTTGCGCAAGTTCAGCCGTCTTCCTTCCTTAGTTCGATAGCCGTGTTGCCTTTCACGAATCTCAGTGCTGAAAAGGATAACGAGTACTTCAGCGAGGGTTTGACGGAAGAGATCATAATGAATCTCTCCAAGCTGAAAATGCTCAAGGTGATCACACGCGGCTCAGCGATGCGCTATGCGAGAGAGGGGAAGACGCATAAGCAAACGGCCAGCGATCTTGGCGTGCAGTATCTTTTGGAAGGCAGTGTGCGGCGATACGGCAGCGATCTGCGGATCACGGCACAACTCATTGACGCATTTCGCGATGAATATATCTGGGCTGAAACTTATCGCGGCACGATGAAGGACATATTTGATATTCAGGAAAGGGTCGCGTCTGAGATCGCGCGGGCGCTGCAAATTCGACTGTCGCCCGATGAACAGCAGAATCTCAAGAAGCGCTTCACGGAAAACACCGGCGCTTATCAACTTTACCTCCAGGGGCGTTTCTTCTGGAACAAGAGAAGCGAAGAAGGATTAAAGACCGCGATCAGGTATTTCGAACAGGCAATTGAGAAGGATCCGCATTATGCGCTTGCGTGGGCGGGAATTGCCGATTCGTACAGTCTGCTGGGCGAGTTCGGAACCATTCCCCGCAAAGAGTTATACCCAAAGGCCGAAGCGGCAGTTAACAAGGCGTTGGAGATTGATGATCGACTCGCGGAAGTTCACACGTCGCTGGCCAGCATACTGATGCTTCGTAAGTGGGATTGGACCAACTCCGAGAGAGAGTTCAAGCTGGCGCTCGAATTGAATCCGAACTACGCAACCGCGCACCACTGGTATTCGCAATGGTTTCTGAACATGGGCCGGCTTGAAGAGGCCCTTCGGATGATCTCGCGCGCCGCGGAGTTGGATCCGATTTCGCAGGCAATACTCAAGGACAAAGGACTCACTCTCTACTACAACCGCCGATACGATGAAGCTATCGAGATGGCGACAAGAACCTTGGAATTAGATCCACATTACGCGGCGGCTCACCGCCTTCTCTCGCTCGCGTATCAAGGCAAGGGCGCGTTTGATGAAGCGATGATCGAAAATCAGAAGTGGGGAGAGCTCACCGGTAACAAAGTCGAAACCACGATTGCCCTTGCTCAACTCTACGCGGTTTCCGGACAGACAGAAGAGGCGAAGAGGCTCATCGAAGGCGTGCAGCGTGACAAGCTTACGACGGAGCAGATTTCTCGTGGCTTGGCGTTGGTCCATGCCACGCTTGGCGAGACTGATAAGGCTTTTGAGTGTCTGGAGAAGAGTTACGAACGGCATGAAGAGTCGCTGTTGACGCTGAAAGTTGATCCGAAGGTGGACGCGCTGCGTGGCGATCCGCGGTTCACGGCTTTGTTGAGGAAGATCGGCGTTGAGCAGTGAGAATCGCGACTGCCGCCTCCTGTCAGAAATGTTTTTAGGCAGGAGGCGGCGATCGTTAACAGGAAACTAGTTTTGAGTTACCTGTTTTACTTACCCTTTTTCACCTTCGGACGCGGTTCCTGCTCGATCTTGAGCATCTGTTGGGTCAGAGGATCGGGTGGGATCAGTTTGTTGAGCGCGTCCATTGCCTCCAATGCTTGTTTGGCAGCGGGTTGCGCTTCTCTTGGAAGAACAGCCAACGCCTCGCGTGCAGCAATCGTCCACCAGACACCGCAATGGTGAAGGGTGGGGGTGAAGAGCGTCACACACAAGTGGTCGTCACACTCGGCGCGAATGATCTGCACATGCGAGAGGTGATTTCCCAGACTTGTTGGAACGTTACCAGTCGCGCCCGGCGACCACGTAGCAACGACCATATAGCACCCGGGAGGTATTTCAACTTCCAGGTGGCCGCATTTGGTTGGCAGATTAGCGTATCGCTTGTCGCACCATTGGAGGATCTCACCGTTGCAATGGAGGATGTGTACAAACCACTGAGTTTTGTCGTCAATGCGACACGGCTCCCCGAGCTTGGTGATCCAAATATTCAGCTTTGCTGTGCTCACGATATTCACTCCTTATCAATGAGGTGAGAGTTTGGAGACTCTCCTTGGGAAGGTGTTATTGCAGCGGTCTTCTGTGAGCCGTGTGCGCTGCAATTGTGTTTGCGCCTGAGGGCACTGTGAAGAGGGCGCCTGGGGCCGAAATCGAGTACTGCGGTCCCGTAGGGCAACCACTGTGCCGAGCGAGCAGAAAGTGTCTGGGTGGAGTTATGTGTTAGGGATTAACGTCTCGGAAGGATGCAGCCTTCCCATCGGCTCTCGCACGTGTATCCAATCGGCAACAGTGCTGTCTACTTTTGTATAGAGCGAGGCAATCTTGCAACTGGTGCCTAGACCACGATCTTAATGTCTTCCATTGAGTCAGTTTATTTGCGGCCAGTTCCCCAGGCGTTCAACAATCAATTGGCCCAACTACAATATAGCCGAGTTCGATTAAGGTAGAACTTCGACTAGTCTGCACTTGTGATCTTGAATGGTTGCTTCGATTGGACACTTAGATCTTGGAGACGCTCGATCCGATGGCTGTGGTTGCTACAGTGGGAAGAGGCTTGTTTCCAGCAATGTTCTCGAATCCTGGTAGGACTTAAAAAGCACGAGGAAGGACACGCTACCAATACGTGCCTGCTAAAAGAATTGAGCCGAGCAGGACTCGAACCTGCGACCCACTGGTTAAAAGCCAGTTGCTCTACCGACTGAGCTATCGGCCCATACGTGCGGAGAGCACGCTCGAGCGTGCTCTTTTTCAATGCGAGAACTTCGACCGGCATTCTACCTAACCATCACTGTATTGTCCAAAGCACCCTAATTGTTCAGGTGGGACTGAGTAAACTAGGCCAATCTGGTAAGGTAAGAACATCATGTCGGAGGCGGAAATCATTCGCACGGTGCTGATTGAGGGAGCGATCGGCGGGGCGGTGCTGTCGCTGCTCGCGTTTTTGTTGTCGAAGTTCGTCAGCGATGTAGCGGGTAGGACGTTACTCGCGACTGTGCTGTTTGCTGCTGCCGGTGCGTATTTTGGGTTCGCGTTCAATCCAGCGACGCCACGCATCTGGATACTGATCGAACTGCTTCAGGTAGTCGCGTTCGGAACGTTGGGACTGTACGGCTGGCGTGGGTCGCCATACTGGCTCGCGCTAGGTTACGCGCTGCATCCGGTGTGGGACTTCGGACTGCACTACCTTGGACCAGGCAGCAGCTTTGCCCCACTGCCTTATGCCATCGCTTGTATCAGCTTCGACTGGGTGGCCGCGGCGTACATCCTCATTGCGTACCGTTGGCTTCACCTAGAACGCGGATCTGATGCTTCTGGGAACCGTCACAAACTGTGAACTATTGCGAATCCGTCGGTTCGTTTAGCCAACCGCCGAGTGCCGAGTCGCGGACGATGATGGTTTGCGAACGCTCGGGGCCGGTTGAGACCAGGCCGATCTCCACGCCGATCTGCGAGGAGAGAAAGTCGACGTAAGCACGCGCGTTTGGAGGAAGGGAACTCATTTCCGTCATTCCTAACGTGGAGCTCTGCCAACCGGGCAACGTTGCGTAAACAGGTTCGACGCGACGCAGATCCTGCGACACCGCCGGCAGCGATTCACACACACGGCCGTCGAGTTTGTAACCGGTGCAGACTTTGATTTCGTCCAGCGTGTCGAGCACGTCGAGCTTCGTCAAAGCGACGGAGGTGAAGCCGTTGATCTCCGCGGCGTAGCGCGTTGCAAATGCGTCGAACCAACCACAGCGGCGCGGGCGTCCGGTTGATGCGCCGTATTCACGGCCGCGCTCGCGAATCATCTGGCCCAACTCCGCTTCGCCTTCGAGCATCTCGGTCGGAAACGGACCTTCGCCGACGCGCGTCGTGTAAGTGCGAACGATACCTAACACGCCGCTCAAACGGTTCGGCGCGAGACCGGTGCCGATGATGGCGCCGCCGGCGACCGTCGTCGATGAAGTCACAAACGGATAAGTGCCGTGATCGACGTCGAGCAGCGTCGCTTGCGCGCCTTCGAGAAGAATCGAGCGGCCTTCGCTCGCGGCGATGTTCAGGTAGTGAGTCGTGTCGGCGATGAATGGCGCAAGACGTTCAGTCAACACCGACATTTCATTGAAGATTTCGTCTACGTTGAGCGCCTCGCCCCCGTAAGCTTCGATGATGCGATTGGCGTCTTCGAGGTTTCGCTCGATGCGCGAACGGAGCACTGTTGGCACGAGCGCGTCCGCCGTGCGAATGCCGCGGCGGCCGGCTTTGTCTTCGTACGCCGGACCAATGCCGCGCAGCGTTGTGCCGACTTTTTCGTTGCCCAAACGCTCTTCGCTTGTGTGGTCCAAAGCGCGATGGTACGGAAGAATCAGGTGCGCGCGCGAGCTGATCTTCACGCGCTCAGGTGAAACTTCGATGCCTTGTTGCGTGAGGCGGTCGGCTTCGACGAAGAACGCCTTCGGATCGATGACCATGCCGTTGCCGAGTACGCACGTCTTGCCGCGGTGCACGATGCCTGATGGCAGCAAGTGCAACACAAATGATTCACTGCCGACCTGGACCGAGTGGCCCGCGTTGTGACCGCCCTGATAGCGCGTAACGATCTCGAACTGCTCGGCGAGCAGGTCGACGATCTTGCCTTTGCCTTCATCGCCCCATTGGGCGCCGATAACTGCGACAACTTTTGACATGGATCTAAAAGAGAATTAGCTCGCCTTCTCGAGTCTGACTGGCTTTTCGATAAAGTAATAACTACAGGAGCCGCGGACTTCAAGGACGTCGCGCGGTTCGATGGGAAAGAGACGACAAGAGTTGGGGCGATTTTCATAAATGCCGCAGAGGGAGGTGCCGTCGGCGTTCTTTTTCAGAAAGGGGCATTTGAAGACGAGTTCGCAGCACGCGCCGCAACGGTTGCACTCGCCGCGGCGAAGGGCGAGAGCAGCGATGGTTTCTTCTTTGCGAAAGTTTGTAATGACAAAGCGCCGCAGTTTGCCTTGGGCCTGCCGTGCGCGAAGTTTGGCGTCGGCGACCTTGCGCGAACGAATCCGCCGGGCGGCCAGACGCATTTCAAGAGGGAGAGATTTGCGAGCCGTTTTCATTCAGTCAAAGTTTTGCCATTTCCTGGTACAGCTCGAAATACTTCTTTGCCGCGGCCGTCCAGGAATTATCTACGAGCATTCCGTTGCGTTGGATCTTTTGCCAATCGTCAGGCCGCGTGTAAAAGTAAAGGGCTTCGCGTATTTTTTCAAGTAAAGCGCCCGCTTCGTACGGTCCAAATTTGAAACCGTTGCCCGTGCCGGTTCGTGGGTCAAACTGTTGGACCGTGTCGTCCAAACCGCCAGTGGCCCGCACGATCGGCACCGTGCCGTACCGCATGCTGTACATCTGGTTCAAGCCGCAGGGTTCGTACAACGACGGCATCAAAAACATATCCGCGCCGGCCTCGATTTGATGGGCCAACGGCTCGCCCGCGTAACCTTTATAAATTCCCACTTGCTTCGGCGCGGCGTCGTGCCAGCGTTGCAGAAAATCCTCGTACTCGTTCGCGCCCGCACCGAGCGCGATGAAGAACGCACCAGAGCGCACAATCGGATCCGCAATCATGCGAATCAGGTCGTAACCCTTCTGTCCCACCAGCCGCGAAATGATCGCGAGCACCGGCCGGTTAACGTCCTGCGGCAAATCAAAACGACGCAGCAGATCGAGCTTGCACTCGCGTTTCCCCGACATGTCGTCGGCCGAGAAGTTCGCCGCGATGTGCGGATCTGTTTCCGGGTTCCAAACCTCGTAATCAACGCCGTTGGTGATTCCCACCAAACGATCACGCCGCGAGCGCAACAACCAATCGAGCCCATGACCCTGCTCGGGCGTCTGAATCTCATGCGAATATCGCGGACTCACCGTCGACAACGCATCAGCCGCGATGATTCCAGCCTTCAACGCCGAAGCAGCGCGATCGAGCATGAAGTCGTCGCGCTCAGGCGGATCGCCAAACCCGAGCCACCAAAGATCGCCGGGATCAAACTGTCCCTGATAGCCAACGTTATGTAATGAGAAGAGCGTCCGGGTGTTTTGGAAGAACACATCGTAACGCCGGCGCGCGCGCAACTCGGCGACGGCAAAACCACACGGCCAATCGTTGCCATGGACCACGTCCGCTCGCCAGTCGAGCGCTTTCAGCAGCGCGAGTGCCGCGCGCGAGAAGAAAGCGAAGCGAATGTGATCGTCCTGGTAACCGTAAATCTTCGGGCGTGCAAAAAACTCGGGCGCTTCCAAAAGGTAGGTCGATGCTCCCGCCGCGTCGCTAAACCAGAAACGAACGTGATGAACCTGACCACGCCACTCAACGCGAACGTTCTCAACCGAACCACCGTTGAGCAGCGCGCGATCGATTTGATCGTACAGCGGCAAAATCAAACGCGCGTCGACGTCGTTTTCGCGCAACGCTTTCGGCAGCGCACCCGACACGTCAGCCAGCCCGCCAGTCTTGGCAAAAGGCATGGCTTCAGAAGTAAGGATTGCGACGCGCATGTTTGTTGGGACAGGAATGAAGGCAGAAAAAAAGGATGAACACCGGCAAAGTGTCCATCCTTTTATCTGTTGCTTAGCTCTGCATCGACGCGAGAAACTCGGCGTTCGACTTGGTCTTCTCTAACCGCTCGAGCACGACTTCCATCTGCTCGACGGGCGAAAGCGGGTTCAACACACGTCTCATCACCCAAATGCGATTGAGATCTTCTTTGCTGATGAGCAACTCTTCCTTGCGCGTTCCCGATCGCTGCAAGTCGATGGCCGGGAACAACCGCTTGTCGCTCAAACGGCGGTCGAGGTGAATTTCCGAGTTGCCGGTACCTTTGAACTCTTCAAAGATAACGTCGTCCATGCGCGAACCGGTGTCGATCAGCGCGGTGGCGAT
>DASUPR010000077.1:0-2354 GCA_036281015.1 Pyrinomonadaceae bacterium | reverse complement strand
GATTGGGTTGAGCTCAATATGACACCCGGCATCGGACCTCGCGCCGCTGCCAAACTCCTGGAGCGCTTCGGTTCTGCCGAAGCCGTTTATAACGCAACACGAGCCGAACTCGAACAGTTGCGACTAACGCCGGAGGCCGTCGATACCATCATTGCCCGCGACTTGCAGTCCCGAGCTGATGCCGAGATCACGGCCGTAAAGCAACTCGGCGGCGACATCCTATTGCTGGATGACGGGGTTTATCCCCCATCCTTACGCGAAATTTACGACCCGCCTATTGTTCTCTATGTTAAAGGCGCGTGGTCAGAGTGTTTGGATCAACCATGCATTGGTGTGGTAGGGTCACGTAGGTGTTCGACCTACGGTCAGAACTCCGCAACCATGCTGGCCCGCGACCTGGCACAGCGCAGTGTGACCGTTGTTTCGGGTTTTGCACGTGGAATTGATGCGGCGGCGCATCGGGGCGCACTGGATGCCGGCGGCCGGACAGTGGCCGTTCTCGGAACTGGGATTGACGAGGTTTATCCACGCGATCACAAGAAGTTAGCGGTGGAAATACTCGATCGCGGCGGCGCCCTGGTCAGCCAGTTCCCGCTGGGCACTCCGCCGGTCTCGGAAAACTTTCCGTACCGGAACCGCATCATTAGCGGGCTGAGTCTCGGAGTGGTAATAGTAGAAGCGGCTGAGAATTCGGGTTCTTTGATAACCGCGCGCCTGGCAATGGAACAGAATCGCGAGGTGTTTGCCGTCCCCGGCAACATCACTTCGCGAAACTCGTTCGGCACGAATTACCTGATCAAGGGCGCGGGAGCGAAACTCGTGCAGCAATGGCAGGACGTCGCAGCTGAGTTGCCGCCGCAAATCGCCGCGAAGCTGTTGCCGCCTCCATTTAGCGAACAGAAAAAGGAGACGTCGTTCACGGATCGTTTTTCACTTGTTCCTGAAGGACTTTCGGCGGCGGAGACTTCGGTGTTCAAGTTGTTGACGCCCGACAGCCCGGCACACGTTGATTGGCTTTTTGAAGAAAGTAAGCTTTCAATTCCCGAGTTGACGGGTGCGTTACTGTCGTTGGAAGTTCGAGAGTTGGTGCGTGCACTGCCCGGCAGATGTTTTGTGAGAAAACTATAAATGGCAAAAAATTTAGTAATAGTTGAATCGCCTGCAAAGGCAAAAACCATAAACAAGTATCTGGGAAAGGACTACCTCGTTAAGGCCTCGATAGGCCACATTAAAGATCTGCCTTCAAAAGGACTCGGAGTAGACGTCGAACACAACTTCGAACCCACCTACGAACTGATTCCCGATTCGAAGAAACGTAACAACAAGAAGATCGTCGCGGAACTGAAGAAGGCGGCGAAAGAAGCAGACGCAATCTATCTCGCGGCTGACCCCGATCGCGAAGGCGAAGCGATCTGCCAGCATCTCGCGGAGGAGATCGTGCCGAAGCGTCCGCCGAAGCCGACGTATCGCGTGATGTTCAACGAGATCACGAAGCGCGCTGTCAATGCGGCGTTCGAAGACCCGCGGCAGATCGACGAAAACCTCGTCGAAGCGCAGCAGGCACGTCGTGTGCTCGATCGGCTCGTGGGTTACAAAGTCTCGCCGTTGCTGTGCCGCACGATCGGCGGACGGTTGAGCGCCGGACGCGTGCAGTCAGTTGCGCTGCGCATGGTGGTCGAGCGCGAACGCGAGATCGAGCAGTTTGTAAAAACCGAATACTGGACCATCGGCGCGAACCTCAGCGCGAAACTTCCGCCGGCGTTTGACGCGCGACTGTTCAAGGTCGGCGAGCAGACAGTCAAGACGAGCGGTTTCGATCAAGAACTCAAGAAGAACGAAATCCTGATCAACGATCAGGCGCAGGCAGACAGGCTCGTCGACGAAGCGCAACAGCAATCGTTTGTCGTCAGCGAAGTCACCACCAAGGAACGGAAACGCAATCCGGTCCCGCCGTTCATCACTTCAAAACTCCAGCAGGAAGCGTCGCGCAAACTCGGCTTCCCGGTGAAGAGGACGATGATGATCGCGCAGAAGCTTTATGAAGGTATCGAGCTCGGCGCCGAAGGTTCTGTCGGTCTGATTACCTACATGCGTACTGACTCGACGCGCGTTTCCGACGCAGCGCTCGGCGAAGTGCGCGACTACATCCAGCAGCAATACGGCAATAACTACCTGCCCGAAAAAGCTGTTCACTATCGCTCGAAGAAAGACGCGCAGGACGCGCACGAAGCGATCCGTCCGACGGAAGTCGCACGCACGCCCGAATCACTTGCGCAGTTTCTCAAACCGGAGGAACTAAAACTCTATCGCTTGATCTGGCAGCGTTTCGTTGCGTCGCAGATGACGGCGGCGAT
>DASUPR010000076.1:0-4014 GCA_036281015.1 Pyrinomonadaceae bacterium | reverse complement strand
CGTGCTCACCATCATCAAGCTCAAAAGCCCGACGAGCACCATCAACAGACCCGAATAGATCCGCGCGCGCTCCGGACCAAAATACGTGAGCGGCGGCGGCGAGAAGTGAACAAGCGCCGCAATCAACCCGCCCGCAACCGGAATCGGCAATCCAACAAAATTCTTTTTATCGACTTTCGGCGTTCCTTCAGCAAGAATCCGTGGCCGCGATGACTGCACATTGAAACGCGCCAGTCGAAACGCGCCACACAGCAAATACATGAACGACAAAAACCACGCGAGCCGGTGCAGATCGCTGCCTTCCGTCAAACTCGCGCCGTAACCCCAAACATAAGCCAGCACCGCGGGCGCGATGCCAAACGTCACCACATCGGCGATCGAGTCGAGTTGAATTCCGATCTCGGTAGTTGTTTTCGTCAAACGCGCGATTCGTCCGTCGAGCATGTCAAACAACAACGCCCAACCGATCGCCACCGCCGCACTGTCAAAATGCGCCCCCGCCGCCGATATGTCCGGATTCGCACTGCCGAGAATTTGAAAACCGCGCAACGACGCCATCACCGAGAAAAACCCCATGCCGATGTTGGCCGCGGTGAATATGGACGGAATCAGGTAGAGCCCTTTGCGCAAGCCGCGCCGCGGAGGATTCAGCGCCTCGTGATCGTCGTGTTCCATAGTCAGGAAATCCTCCCAATTACGGTGATGCCGCCGCGCACGCGATCGCCTTCTGAAACAGTGACCTTCACGTTCGCGGGCAACAGCACGTCAGTGCGAGAACTGAACTTGATCAAGCCGAAGCGTTCGCCGAGTTTAAGTTGATCGCCCTTCCTTTTCCAACAAACCACGCGCCGCGCGAGGATGCCGGCAATCTGTTTACACACGACCGTGATCTTCTCACCCTGAATCGTGAGCGCGTTCTGCTCGTTCACAAGACTGGCCTCTTCTTTAGTGGCCATCAGAAACTTTCCCGGCGAGTAAACAACGTCGACGAGCCTGCCCCGTATCGGCGACCGATTGATGTGCACATCGAACGGCGACAAAAAAATACTGATCAAAGTCGGACCATTCGCTTCGCCTGGCGTTTCGATCCGCGTAACGCGCCCATCAGCAGGCGAAACCACGACGTCCGGATCGTTCGGCGGAACGCGATACGGATCGCGAAAGAAGAACGCCATGAACAGCGCCAGTAATGCGAACACCAAACCGACGTACCACAGCCCAACGAGCGTCGCCGCCACACTCAACACGAGCGGCACAGCGATATAAGGAATACTGTCTCGAACTATACTCAAAATCGTTTTCTGTTATTTACATCAAAAGGGACGCGTACTTTTGGTTCCACGTCCCCTTCAAAACTTTCGGAGAAACTGCCGACGGGCAGCTTCAGTGACTCAAGCTCTGTGATTTCTGGTATTGCAACATGATTGAATACATCTGATCTTTGAGAGCGAGTTTCTTCTTCTTGAGCGTGATCTCCTCCAGTTGTTCTTCGTCGCTCGGATAGCTAAGAGCTGATAGTTCGCTGAGACGTTCCTCGTATTTGTGATGTTCCCGGGCCAATTCTCGGAATTCCGGGTCGCGGTTTATCAACTCTTCCTTCAAACTATCCGTGGTTGCGATGTCCATTTCGTGCATTTCTCCTTTCAGTTAGACAGATGGAGTGGGCAGGCTGGTATGGAGGTAAACTGGGTCTTGTACCTCCCTTAAGATTATCTCGCACAGCAAAAATGTTAGCCCATCGACACCCTCAGTGCAAGCGGGTAATTTGCCTCGCATGTGTTATTTCGAACGAAGATCCAGGCTCATCACGACCGCATCCTCGGGCGGATCGGAATAATAGTTTGCACGTCTCGCAATCGGTTTGAAACCACACTTCGAATACAGCGATTGCGCCGCGGAATTTCCACTGCGAACCTCCAGAAAAGCCGTCGTTGCGTGCTTTTCGCGTGCTTCGTCGAGCACGCGACCCAGCAACAAACTGCCGTATCCACGGCGCCGATACTGATCGCGCACGGCGATGTTGTTGACGTGCAATTCGCCCGCGGTTTCCCTCGCGACGATGTACCCCGCGATCTGATGCTGTTCCAGGCCAATCGCGGCTAGTGGTTTCGCAACGAGCATCAACTCGCGATTACCGCCCTGCAGCTCGGCGTAATACGCTGCCCAACCCCAACGACTCAAGCCCGATTGCTCTTCGATCTCCACGACTTCGACCAGATCGTGCTCGGTCATGCGCACGATGGCGATCTCGGGCTTTTCTGCCGGGGCTTTGTGTTCCGCGCTCATGAGACTTTCAATTCAGCGTCCGACGGCCGGACGTAGATTGCCCGAAGCGCATCCGGCGCGACTAATAAATCATGCCTGAAGTTTCTATGCGCCAGAATCGCGACGAACTGGGCCAAATCTTCAGTCCGCGGCGCGATGCGCCATCGTTTTCCCGCCGCCGAGCTCTCGATTAACTCGCGTTGCGCCTGCGCGCCTTCGCCACACCACAAAACCGTTTCCAGCGAACCGTATTTGTCAATCATCTTCTGCGGCGAAATGTGTGATGGCTCATCGAGCGCCGTCACAGCATCCGCCGAGACCGAGAACAATTGTGCAAATACCTCGCCACGTCCGGCAGGCAGCAATGCGACTGAAGTTTCCGAAGCACCGCCAGCCAAAGCCACCGCCTGGAGTGTTGGGACGGCGGCGCACGGACGGGCCAGAGTCGCGGCCAATGCTTTGACCGTCGCGATGCCGATGCGTAGACCAGTGAAACTTCCCGGTCCGGCAGCAACGGCGAACAGGTCGATGTCCGCGAGTTTGTATGTCGTGTTGTTCAGCAGTTTGTCGAGATCGGCCAGCAGCGTGTTCGAGTGCGACACCGATGGATCGCCGGAGACATTCGCGATCAACTCGTCTCCGCGCGCGAGCGCGATACTCCCAGACAACGTTGCTGTTTCGACAGCAAGAATTAACGGTTCAGCAGGCATCTCTCACAATTTCTGTAACGAAAAATCGTCGAGCCACACAACACCAAAAATCGGGCACGGCGACGACGTGCAATTGTCTCTCACCAAACTAATAACGACCGGTTCCGATTGCGCCTTAAACTCAACACTCCACTGCTGCCAGGCGCCGGTCGCGGACGGAAACGCGTTTGATTTTGCAAGTATCTGATTATCTGTCGCATCTGTCAGTACGATACGAAGCGGACCGCCGGTCACGAGTTCCTTTGTCTTGATCGCAAAACCCAAACGATACGACACGCCTCGCCGCACAACGATCGTTTGCGATAACAACTGCGCGCCCGGCGCCCATTCACCTTCAAAACTAATCTGCAGGCTTCTCTTCCCGCTGAGTTTCTCCGAAACGTCGAGCGCAACAACCGGGTTCGTGCGCGCACGCGGCAGCGTCCACCCGGCCATCGAGCCGTTCAGAAACACTGCTTCTTCAAAACTGCTGTTCACGATCTCTTCCACCTTCTTGTTCTCAGCCCAAAAACCGGCAAACCCGGTGGAACTATTCGAGGCCGACAGCAGCCGTGTCAGTTCGTCTCTATTCTCGTCGGAAAGCGGAGTAGTGAGCAAACGGACCTGGTCGACGACTTCCGGCCCCTTCCCCTTGCGCGCCAGCAAACGCGCAAACGCGAGACGATCTTCGTCGTCACGAAACTGCACGAACGCCGCGGTCTTCTCGGCGTCTGCTGTGAGACCCCAGGCTAGATCGAGCAGGCTTGGAAAGTACTTCCTGTTTCTCGCCGCGGCTTCACGAAGTTCCGCAAAGCCTTCGTCATAACGGTCCATGCGCAACAACAGATTGCCGCGCTGCCAATGCGTGTGTGCGTAGTACGGCGCCGCACGAACCGCTCGATCCAACGCGCTCAACGCGCCTTCACGATCGCCCAACTCTTCTTTCGTGTTCGCAAGTTCGATCCACAAATCTTCTGGACCATCACGCAGACTCGTCGCTATTTCCAATGAAGCGATAGCTTCAGCCGGTCTGCGCAGACGATTCAGAATCAGCGCCCGC
>DASUPR010000075.1:0-8229 GCA_036281015.1 Pyrinomonadaceae bacterium | reverse complement strand
GGCAGGCTTTGGAGAAACGCGAAGAGATCCTGTTCGGCAACGTCGAGACCACGATCGGTGCATTGCCGGACCTGGAGCGGATTGTTCTCAACACCGCGTGCGGCGATTCCATTTTCAGTGAGCAGTTCCAACCACTCGCCACGACCGCAACCGAGATCGATCACCGGCGCTCTGTCTTTCACGTATGGCAGATACTCGCGAAAGCGTTCCTTGATCTCCGCGCGCGATCCGCGAAAACGATCTTCGAGCGCGACGTAGAGCTGTTCGAGCTCGGGATCGGTCACGTCGCCAAGGCGAAAACGCAACGCTGCCAATTCTTGCGAAGTGTCTGCGCGCAAGGTAGCGATGCGATGTTTCATGTCGTCGAAATACGTGCCGGCGACGCCCTCGAAATACTCCTGCCACTGCTGAGAATCTGTCTGTCGCTGCGCGAGCGTTTGTTGCTCGGTGGCGAGAGTATCGATTCGCTGTGTTAAGCGATCCGCCGTGACATTGATAAAATCCGCAATCTGTTCGTGCTGCGACAAGACATAACTGCCAAACTCCCGCTGATCGCGGATCGAATTTGGCAAACGCAACAGGGCAATACCGAGACGAATCGGATAACCGATGAGCGGGAGTTGGCCCAAACGCCTGATCAGCATCGGAACGAGCAGGCCGTCAACCTGAACTCCTTTGGCCCGGCCTTCCTGAGAAAAGCGCAGGTCCGCGAGCAGATCGACCTTGTTGACGTAACCGCTTCGCAAACGTTTTAGATCGCGTAGCGCTTCCGTTTCGTCAGGCGAACGTTTTAAGACAGCACGATACGCAGCCTGCACAAAGACGCGGTCGTGAAACCGCAACAGATCGTTCAGGTGATACCGATGGTCCGAACGCGGTTCGAAGTCGGGTTGCAGCCTGAGTTTTGGAGGAGCAGTTTCGGGTGAGACTTTTTGCACAGACCGGCGCGGCGGCTGATCGTTTTGCTGCGCCGCCATCGACTCGCGAATTACGGCCGCCAGATCGTCGATCTCGAGCCGAGGGTGATTCATGCGCATAGGTCTCGACGGAATGCCGCTGGCCCAACTGCGAACGGGCGTCGGAACGTACACGTTCGAACTGGCCCGTGCGTTGGCGGCCGAAGCGCCCGCGGATGAGTTTGAGTTGATCTCACCGTTGCCCTATGACGAGACTGGTCCAACCGGCGTCCCTGCCAATCTTCAACTGATCTATTCGCGGCCGAATCTTTTGCAGCGGCGCTGGTGGACTCTCGGTCTGCCGTCCTATCTCAAACGAAACCCGCTCGCGCTATTTCACGGCACGAATTACGAGGTGCCGTTGCGGGCGCAGTGCCCGACGGTAGTTACTATTCACGATCTCTCGTTGCTGCTGCATTCTAGCACGCACGAAGCGCGTGCGGTCCGTCGCGCGCGGTTGCTGCTACCGCTGATGGCGCGCAGGGCGAGCCGCATCATCACGCCTTCAGAACAAGTGCGAGACGAGGTTTGCGAACACTTAAAAATACCGCGTGACAAGGTCTTTGCGACTCCGCTCGCGCCGCGCGCGAGTTTCACACCCATGGCGCCCGAAGAATCAGTCGCAGTTCGGAAGCGGCTTGAAATTGAGGACGAGTTCCTGCTGTTCGTTGGGACTATCGAGCCGCGAAAGAACCTGGCTACGGTGATTGAAGCGCTGGAACTCTTGTTGCTGGTGACCGGGTGGGAGCCGCAGTTAGTAGTTGCTGGGAAGATCGGGTGGAAGGTGGATGCGGTTCTGGCGCGGGTACAGCAATCACCAATACGGGATCGCGTGCGCTTGATCGGGTTTGTGACGGATGAAGAGCTAAGAGCGCTTTACTCGTCGTGCAGCGCTTTCGTCTACCCGTCGATTTATGAAGGGTTTGGATTGCCGCCGTTGGAAGCGATGGCGTGCGGGGCGCCGGTGATTGCGAGCCGGGTTCCGAGCATAAAAGAATCCGTGGCGCGAATTGTTTCGGCCACGGATTCCACGAAGTTAGCAGAAGTAATTGTCGAGTTACTGACTGACGAGCAAGCGCGTCGATCGTTGTCCGAGCGTGGTATCAAACACGCGCGGGAGTTTTCCTGGCAACGAACAGCAGCGCTGACCCGCGAAGTTTATGCCGAGGCGCTCCGTTAGAAGCGGCTGCGATACTCGGGCGAGATAATGAACGACCGCACCATCTCAGCGTCAACCCAGTTGCCGAAGAACTTCAGCTTGCCAAGCCAGTGGTTGAAACCGTCCTGGTCAGGGTTGCGGCGCAGATAGCCCAGGTATTCCATGAACACAAACACGGTGTCGAACTCTTTGTTGTAGAACTGTTCGCCGTAGGTGGTCTGGAAAATGAGCGTTCCGCCGGTGGTCGCCTGCGTGCCATCGACCACTTTGAACACCACGCTAGCTCTGTTTGCCGGGGTGCTGGCTTCGTTGATCAAAGCGGTGCGATCGGCGCTCGAAAGTGCGACACCCGTGGTTTGCGCGAGTTTGTCGACAAACTGCGTCGCGTTCAGGTTGCCGTAGGCGGCCTGAAAGTCCGGACGGGTAACAAACTTGTCGACGAAGGCGCGCTTGTTGGCGTTGATAACGCTCGGCGAAAGCGCGTCGTTCACGACGATACCCTTGTTGACTTCCGCCATGTCGGCAATGAACTCGCTGTACAACGGTCTGCACGACGCCGGCAAGTTCTGCGGAACACCCGGGCACTGCGCATTTTCGAGTTTGCCTAACGTGCCCCAATAAACGCGAATGACAAACGACGCGCTGTTCTGAGACTCAGGCGACACGAAGAACGCAGCCGAAGTGTTGGTTCGCTTGCGATCGGTACACAGCGCTTCGCTTTCACCGGGACGGCGTTTGGCAGGGTCGCTGCACTCGGTGATTTCACCAGTCCAGTGAGCCCAACCAGGAGCATCCGGGAAGCGGCGCAGGAAGTCGATGTAATGCTGGGCGGCAAAGAAATCGGCGTCGTCGATGGTGATCGGGATGTTGGTGCCGGGCCTCAGACGCAGCGGCTTAACTTTGACATCGCCGTAAAAGAGTTCGGACGGGAGATTGGGAGTTTCGGTCACGATCCGCAGGGTCGGTGGGCTTTGCGCCATCACAACACCACCAAAAGCGAAGATCACAACCAAAATCGCAAAAAAGCATTTCCGCATGAACGTTACTCCTAATAACAGACGGTGGGATTTGTCGTTGAAAGATAGAGAACCTGAGGCTGGGGTCACTCTTGGCCTACAACCGCTAAAGCCGTTTTGAGTATAGGTAAACGAACTTTCCATTGTCAATCAGGTTTCTATTGCAATTCGGTCATTTTGAAGTCTTCAATTCTAAAGACGAGAAAGCGCGGGTCGCGCGGTTCATCGATGCGTTTCGCGGTGCTCCGGAAGCGAATAATCGACTCACCCGGAGGCACCGTCACGGTCGTCGAATACGGAACCGGAACATTACCCACTCTGAGCTGTTCCGAGATAAAGCCACTGATAGTGAACTCGTCGAGTTCCGGATATCCGGTAGCAAAAGCCATCTCGAGCTTGATCGTACGCGGCAGCCGCGACGTGTTCTTTATCCGCAGCTCTCCTTCGTTGGAACACCAGCGCCAGGTCTTCGCCGGACCGGTCTCGAGGTCGGAAAAACCGCCCTTCCAATCGAGGAGTATGGGATGGAAGCTTAACTCCTTCTTCGTCTCCCATTCGCTGTCCGAATATTTTTCCCGTAGGCTTCTACCATAATCGGCGAGATTGAAAAAGAGCAGCCTGCCATTCTGACTGGTCAAGGGTTTCGCCTTAACAATGTTGGTCAATTCCGCTTCCATCGCGGCGCCGTTGTCCGGGTAACCAAACCGGTCGACGTAGAGCCCGGTGAAACCGGCGAACACGATGTTTTGAACCAATTCTTCCGGCGGCAAAGACGCAACCCGCTGCTGCGCCCGGTCTATGTCGCGGTTTTTGATCGCTCCGTAACTCCACCGGAGGTTCTTCGAATGGACGTAACCGCGGAAGTGATCGTAATCGACCATCTTGTTGAATGCCGGAGTTTCCGGAAACTGAACATACGGCAACTGAAAGATCATCGACCCCGCGGGAACCGACGACTCGATCTGCTTCACGAATTGTTCGTCGCTGGAGAAGTCGGCCTTGTTATACGCATAACTTGGGACGTACCAGAGGCTCGTTTGGTCGAGAAATCCGATCACTAAAAACACCGCGAGCGCCGCGTAGAAGATGCTTCGGCCTTTCGTGAGCCTTCGATGAATCGCCTCGAGACCGATCCCAACCGCCATGAAGCAAAAGAACGCGATATAGACGCTGATCCGGTTGTAGCACCTGATCGCGCTCGAGATGTACAGCGAGAACAACAAACCAAACCCGCCGATGGTCGTCAGCAGCACGGAAAGGATGTTGAATGCGCTGAGATCCTGAAGCAGACCTCTCGCGCCATCGACCAACTCTTTCCGGTACACCAACTGAAGCAGCAGGCCAAGAAAACCGATCGCGCCAATGAACCCCAGCGAGGTTGAGTCGTTTTCACTGACCATCGAGTTCGCGTTGTGAAATCTCTTGAAGCGATCGAGGGCATCAACTCTGTGAACCGTGATCGGTAACAGCAACTGCGAGATCTTCAACCCGTAAGTTTCTGCTTCGCGCGGAACTCTTTGCATAGCTCCCGCATGGCCCATTTTGTATTGGTGATAAAAGGCCGGCGACAGGTTGATGATGACCGTCGCGGTCGTTATCGCGGTGAAAACCACTGCTGTAACCAAAGGCCGAAGTTTGTGGACTTTGAGTGCGCCGAGCGCGCCGCCGACCAGCAGCAGGAAGCAGAAGAAGAACGGATAATAAACGCCGCTGGTCCCGAGCAGTATGCAAATCAGCACGCTGGCGATGAATTTCTTCGTTCGCGGGCGCAGTTCTTCCCTGGCCAGCCACAACGTGACCATGATTCCAAGCGGAACCACGTAGTAAGCATTGAGAACGAGGTGATGTTGATTGCGCAGAAAGTGGAATGGCAGAAACGCGTAAAGCAGACTGCCGAAGAGCGCCGGAACGTAAGACAAGCCGAACTTTCGCAGCACGTATAAAGACGCGAGCGTGATCAGAGGAAACGACAACAGGTAATACACGTTCATCACCACAAACGGATTGCTGGTGAACATCGAGATCAGCAACATGACCACGACGACGCCGTTGTCGAAAGTGGGAAACTCGTACATCTGCAGAATGCCGGGCGCGCCAATCGCGGGGTTCTGCCAGTACCAACCGTTCTCGATCAGTCCCTTAGTAGACATCGCGTAAAAGAGACTGTCGCCGATGTAGTAAAAAGGAACGCGCAGGTCGGCGCGCCAGATTTTGAAGAAAAGACACAGCATCAGCACACACAGCAGCGCCGCTGCAATGTATTGTGAGGCTTCTTTGATGCGGTTATTATTCAGAATCGACTTCATCATCTGCTGATTGCCGATTGGCGTGGACCGAAAAGTAACTCATAACAGAGAGCAAAACAACTCATCTTGTTAGCACGCGTCCGAAAACTGCTCGACAAGCAATGGTTCGTTCGCTTACGCCAGGATCGAAGCATTCGTGAGGCGTTCTTCGTCTTCATCCTCACGCGAAGTTTGATCTTCTTCATCCTGATCTGCGCCGGGCAGCTCATCGTCACGTCTTATCCGGAGATCAAGGCACACGATGCGTTCATTTCATTTAAGCGTGCGCAGGTCGCCCGCAGGCTGCGCGAGATCATGTCGCACGCCGACGTGGCCCATTACGGCGGGCTCTCGCACGGCGGTTACCGGCAAGCGCCGTTTGACGTCACGAATACGCACAGCCAGCAGTACGCCTTCTTTCCGTTACATCCGATGCTGCTCTGGATCGTGCGGCAGTTTACGAACGACGTTGTGCTGTGGGGCGCTGCTCTTTGCAACGTGTTCTTTTTTGTGGCGCTGGTGCTGTTGCACAAACTCACGCTCGCGTTTGGTTACGGCGAAGATGTGGCGCGACGGACTGTTTTCTATTTGGCCGCGTTTCCGGCGAGTTACTTTTTCTCGATACCGATGACTGAATCACTGTTCGTCATGTTGACGGTCGGGAGTTTCTACGCGGCGAAGCGCGAGCACTGGTGGGCAGCGGGCGTCATCGGCATGTTTGCTTCAGCGACGCGGCTCACGGGTGTGTTGCTGTTGCCGGCGTTGCTGGTTTTGAGTTGGCAGATGTATCGCTCGCTGCAAATCAAGAAGATTGTGGGTGTGTTGTTAGTGCCGTTTGGTCTTTTCTCTTATATGTTCTATTCGTGGTGGCTGAGCGGAGACGCATTGGCGTTCAAGCATGCAGCCGCCGCGTGGGGCCACCAGCCGTCGATCTTCTTTCTCCGCTCGGTGATCACGTGGCTGATGCACCCGGATCCGATCGCCGGGCCGTGGAACATGTACATTTTGCACATCGCGTCTGTGCTGCTCTGTTTTGTTTGTATTTACATCCTTGCGCGGCGCCGTGAATGGGCGCTCGCGTTTTACACGACGATGTCGATCGTGGTGCCGCTTTCGTCCGGAGTGTTGCAGTCGCTGGAGAGATACACGATGGGATTCTTTCCGATGTTCATCGCGTTGGGCATTGCGGCAAACTCTGAACGTTTGGACCAGACGATCAGGTTCATATTTGTGTTCCTGCTGGCAATCATGACGGCGCTTTATGCGGCGGGGTTCACTAACGCACTGGCGTGAATCCGATCTTGCTAATGCGACAACTGTTCGATCACAGATGGTTAGTTCGTCTTCGGCAGGATCGAGCCGTGCGAGATGCATTCTTCGTGTTTGTGCTGACGCGAAGTTTGATCTTCCTGATTCTTATCTGTGTTGGACAGGTCAACGTCGTTACGTTTTCTGAGACCAACTCTCATCACGCGTTTATCTCGTTGGACTCTTCGCTTGCTCAGAACCTTCGCAGAACAATGTTGCAGGCCGACGTGGTCCACTACACGGACCTGGCGCGCGATGGCTACCAGCGGGCGGCGTTCGATGTCAGCAGTCCTTTCAGCCAGAAGTTTGCCTTTTTCCCGTTGTTTCCGCTGCTGCTCTGGTTATTGGGCCACCTGACGACTGATGTGATTCTCTGGAGTGCGGCGCTTAACAATCTGTTCTTCTTTGTCGCGCTCATTCTGCTTTACAAACTCACGCTCGAGTTTGGTTATGACGACTCGGTTGCGCGCCGGACGCTTTTTTACCTGGCTGCTTTCCCGGTCAGTTATTTTTTCTCGATGCCTTTCACTGAATCGCTGTTCGTGCTTTTGACCGTTGGGAGTTTCTATGCGGCGAAGCGCGAACGATGGTGGCTTGCGGGTGTGATCGGGTTGCTTGCTTCGGCGACGAGACTCACTGGTGTTTTTCTGCTGCCGGCGTTGCTGGTTTTGAGCTGGCAAATGTATCGCTCGCTGCCGATCAAGAAGATCGTGGGCGTGCTGCTGGTCCCGTTTGGCCTCTTCGCGTACATGTTCTATTCGTGGTGGCTGAGCGGAGACGCGTTGGCGTTCAAGCATGCAGCGGAGTTCTGGAACCGGAAGCCCTCGCTTTTTTTCGTGAGCGCGCTGTTTCAGTATTTAGGTCACCCGCAGACAATCGCCGAGGCGTGGAACATCCACGTGGTGAATGCGGTTGCGGCGTTGCTCTGTTTCGTTTGCATCTACTTCCTTGCGCGGCGGCGTGAATGGGCGCTGGCGCTGTACACGTTCATGTCTGTCGTTGTTCCGCTTTCTTCCGGCGTATTGCAGTCGATGGGGCGCTACACGATGGGATTTTTCCCCGTGTTCATCGCGCTCGGAATCGTGGCGAAGTCGGAACGATGGGACCAGACTATCAGGTTCCTGTTTGTGATCCTGCTCGGAATCATGACGACGCTGTTCGCGGCGCGCTTTACAAACGCGCTGTCATGAGCCGCCAAAGGCACCTCTAGTTTTGAGTTCAGGACAGAGTTCCTAACGAGCACGAAGGTTTGAAGGGTGAAGGAGAGTTCCTAACGAGACGAAGGGGTTGAAGTGCCTTCGCCTCGGCTCCGCCGCCGGATGTGAGGCGAGGCTGGGTTTCGCCGGTTGAGGTTGAGATTAAAGTTGGGGCTTGTATCTCGCAGCAAGTGCTAGACTCGCGAGAAATAAATGTTTTATGGCTCGGCGTGGTAGAGCGATTGGGGCTTGGTTCGTTTGAAACCGTGGCATAGCAAGTTCACCACGCCGATTTTCTGCTAGAACCCG
>DASUPR010000074.1:0-3984 GCA_036281015.1 Pyrinomonadaceae bacterium | reverse complement strand
CGGAGAGTTTGTTGAAGTTGATGAAGCAGGTAATGTCGGAATCGACTTACGACAACAAGTTGCGGCCTGGTTATTACGAGAACAATTACGCGAACATGGCCGCAACGTTCATTGTGGAGACGGAACGTTGGGAACTCGCTACTGAATTATTCCCTCCTACCAATCCCCAAAATCCCTCGTCGCAAACACCGATGAGTGGAGGCCACTCAGGACACAGCACGACCGCAACTACGGACACCGTCAGGCAGTCGAGCGCGAGTCAAACTTTGCCGCGGTTCATCCGTGGTTTTTCCGCGGCCATCCGTGGTACTGACGTCGAGGCTATGGACGGTATTCGAGGTTTAGAACTGGCAGCACTCAGCGCTGCTGCGAAAAAGGACTACGCCAAGGCAATTGAGTTGATGAAGCAGGCCACCGCTCAGGAAGAGCAATCCAGTCCGCCGTACGGACCGCCTTCACTCATCAAACCAACACACGAACTGTTCGGCGAGATTCTTCTGCGCGCAGGCAAACCAACCGAAGCAGCAGCGCAATTCAAAACCGCTTTGCTCCGGCAACCAAATCGCGCACGCTCATTGCTCGGCGCCGCTCGCGCTGCAGCACAAAGCGGCGATCAAGCGACCGCCGCCATGCTTTACGCAAAACTCGTCGAGCAGTGGAAACAGGCAGACGAAACACTGCCCGAACTTCGCGAGGCGCGCAGTTTTGTCAAAGTCGAGAAGTAAATTACTTCTGCTTCACGTCGTAAGCGTAGATCGTGTCCTGATCGCGCAAGTACAACCGGCCGCCCACGACAACCGGGTGAGCCCACGTCGGCAGTGAATCCTGCGGGATGCGGAAACGTCCCTTCTCGCGATAACCGGTCGGCGTCGCTTCCACCAAACCCACGACACCGTTTTCACTCAGGCAATACAAGTGACCGTCAGCGTAAACGAGCGCTCCCTTGCCGACGCTTCGATCGCGCCACGCGATCTCACCCGTATCGAACTTCATCGCCGTCAGCACCGCGCTCGAAAACCCGTAGAGATGATCGCCCACGAGAACGGAGCTGCTGTGATGGTTGCGCATGTCTTTCGTGAAATAGATCTCCTGCGCTTTGCCATCCGCTTTCAGCTCGACCACGCCTCCGCCGGTTCCGTAGTCAGAAGAGATGAAGACACGATTACCCCGCGCGATTGGCGTGGCAACATTCGCCACGTTGTTCGCCGGGCGGCCGTACTCCCACAGCAGTGTTCCTGCGTCAGCATCCAGACCCAGGGCACGCTGTGCAGTAAAAAATATGACTTGCGTGCGGCCATTGATCTGTAACGGAATCGCCGATGAATAACCCGCTTCGTCACTCTGGCTCTTCCAAATCACCGCGCCGTTGTCTTTGTTGAGCGCCACGATCGACGCATTGCGGCCGCCGGCGTTCACGAGCACCTTGTTGCCCAACACGAGCGGCGATTCGCTGATGCCCCACGTGATATTCGAGCCGCCAAACTCACGCAGCACGTTCTTGGACCAGACGACTTTTCCGGTGCGCGCATCGAGACACGACAGATCGCCGTTGCCTCCGAGCGCGTACAGACGATCGCCGTCGACAGTCGGCGTGCCTCTTGGACCATCGCCGCGATCGTTGCGAAACGCACCGCCGTGCGGTGTCGCCCACGCTTCTTTTCCGGTGGCAACATCAAAGGCGACGATAAATTCGCGATCGCCACGCAGACCCATCGTGTACAGGCGGCCGTTCGCGACCGAGAACGACGAGTAACCACGTCCGGCCCCCGACGCTTTCCAGGCCAACGGCGGTCCTTCAGCAGGCCACTGTTTGAGTAAACCCGTTTCTTTGGAAACGCCGTCGCGGTTTGGCCCACGCCACTGCGGCCAGTTTGCTCCGGCCTGGGCAAACGCCTCGCCCGCCAACGCAAACACCAACACGATTCCTGCGAACACGACCCGCTTGGTTTTCATATTTCAGATTCTCCTTCGTGTTTTTCTGAACATCAAACGGGGAGACACGAAAGACATTGCCAATTGTCGATTGCCAATTGCCAATTGCCAATTGAACTAGTGTCAGTCTTACAAATCGACAATCGGCAATCGACAATCGGCAATGTTATGACTGCGGTTTGAAGTAAAGCACTAAGCCACCGCCCAAAGCCGCCAACACAAAACCGAGATAGAGCATTGGATTCGGCGAAGTCTTCGGAGGATGCAGCCACATCGAATAGAGCACGTTGACCAGCGGCGCACCGGCGAACACGAGCGGCATCACGTAAGTCGGCAGTCCGCCTGAACGGAAAGCGAAGATGATGCAGACCGCGCCCGCGGCGCCGAGCGCGCCGGCAACCGTAGCGCCGACCGAGCCCTTCATCGTGAAGCCGTTGAGCTGGCCCTGAGATGAAAGCGTAATAAGAGGAACAAGAACGCCGATTAGAAAATAAGCCACGCCCACACAAAGCAACGCGCGCATTGGATTACCGAGCGCTACCTGTCCGCGGTGCAATGCCGGGCCGTACAATCCCCACGACAATGCCGCGCCAAGAGCAAAAAGGATCCAGAGCATTAAGGACCTCCGTTAAGTTTAGCTAAGGCTTTACTTGAAACTCGGAAAAGCGCTTTTCCGTACTCACAACAACTTTTGAGTTGGGGCATTCTAGCAGTCAGTTTCCAACTTTCAATAGACAATTAGCAAAATAGAAAGCGATTTGCTAAGGTCTGCGAATTCACGCAGGCCGGGTTCTACAAAATTCCGAACAGGGAGTATTGAATCTTGAAGTCGAACCGACGAGTCCTCTTGCTAATCGTTCTGTCGCTGTTACTGGCTGCGCCGGTGTTGGCCCAAACGCACCGAGCTTCTTTGCGAGGCACGGTCTACGATCCGAACGGCGCGGTGATCCAGGGTGCGGCCGTCACACTGACAAACGTCGCGACTAACGAGGCGCGAACGACAACCAGTAACGACAAGGGCGAATATACGATCGCGTCGCTGCCCGCTGGTGTCTACCAGGTCGAGGTTGAGAAATCACCATTCGTGAAGTTCAGCGGTCGAGTTGAGTTGCTGGTCAATCAAACGGGATATGAGAACGTGACACTGCAGGTCCCAGGTACGACTGGTAACGTTGTAGACGTGCCCTTCACAACTGAGTTGAAAAAAGACACTCCCTCATTAGGCGCCGTCATCGATAATCGTCAGGTCACTGGACTTCCGCTCGATGGACGCAATTTTTATGAGCTCAGCCTGCTCGTGCCCGGCGCCGTGCCGCCGGCGCAGGGGTCTGCCGGTTCAGTGCGCGGTGACTTCTCGTTCAGCGTCAACGGCGCGCGTGAAGACGCCAACAACTTCCTGCTCGACGGTGTTTACAACATCGATCCGAAACTGAACACGTTTGGCGTGCGGCCGTCTGTCGATGCGATTCGCGAGTTTGAAATGCTGACGAGCACGTACGATGCTTCGTTTGGCCGCAATCCGGGCGCGCAGATCAACGTCATTCTCAACTCCGGCTCGAACGACTTTCACGGTTCGTTGTTTGAATTTCACCGTAACGCAGCTTTGGACGCGCGCAACTTCTTCGCGCCCGCGTCAGAGCCTAAACCGAAGTACCTGCGCAACCAGTTTGGCGGTTCCATCGGCGGCCCGATCGTGCGCAACCGTACGTTCTTCTTCGCCGACTACGAAGGCACGCGCTCGCGTGAAGGCATCACGCGCATCACGAATGTTCCCACAGCCGAAGAACGTGCCGGTAACTTCTCGAACAGCCTGTTCGGCATTCCAACCAATCCTTTCACGGGCCAACCGTTTGACGGCGGCGTGATCCCATCGTTCTTTATTAACCCCGTCGGCCGTGGGATTGCCGCGCTTTATCCCCTCCCGAACCGCGACGTGCCGTTTCAAAACTTCGTCTCGTCGCCGACGCAGCGCGAGGACAACGACAGCTTTGACGTGCGTGTCGATCACCGTTTGACGGACAGCGCAGACCTGACGTTCAGATACAGCTTTGG
>DASUPR010000073.1:0-6303 GCA_036281015.1 Pyrinomonadaceae bacterium | reverse complement strand
ACGAAATCTTTGACGGAAGCCGAATGCCAGTGATAACGACGCGCCATACCACTGCGATCGTTCAACCCTTGTTGGACCACAGCCCACTCACCGTCTGCCGTTACGACAAAGTTGTGCAGGTAGATCTGAAAGCCGTCAGCGATCGCGTTGTTGTCGATGCGTGCGGTTAGCTTGCTGGTGCGCACAAGCGCGTCGGCGTCGAAGCCGCGGCGTTCGCCGAGCAGTCGCAATTCGTCTGGCGTGTTTCGCGAGGTGCGTCCGCGTCCACCGCAGATGAAAAGTCCGAGCTCGTTTGCGCGTGGCGCGAGTCCGCGTTTGAGTGCGCCCATCACTGACGTGGTGATGCCTGACGAATGCCAGTCCATGCCCATGACTGCGCCGAATGCCTGGAACCAGAAAGGATCGCTGAGGCGGGAAAGAAAACCGGAAGTGCCGTAGTCATGAACGATCGCTTCGGTGATGCCCGTGCCGAGTGTGGTCATGCGTTGAGCAAGCCACTGCGGAACACGGCCGCCATGAAGCGGAAGATCGGCAGTTCCGGATCGTTTCATCTAACTATCTTTCTTACTCACGCGGCCTATATAAAAACCGGCGCCGAAGATCATCGTGAGCAGAAAGAATACCGGAATCAACATTACGAAACTATCCCACAGTTGCTGGATCATGTGTTCACCTCGTTTGGAAGTACTGTGAGAGTTCAGGGCGGTGACACCTAATCTAGCACGACACCACGGGTGCAAAGGAAAGTTTTTTTATTTGCAGGCTACCTACGAGAAACAAAATGCATCAATAGCAACAGTCAAATTGCATTTCTCGCGCGGTCTCCCCCGCATGGTCTGAACAAGGTTGAGGCTGCTCATCTTCGGGCCTCACTAAAACTACAAGCAGGGTCTCCTTAGGTATGACGTTCGCCGTTTGGCGAACTGCCGATCGAAGTGTGTGTGCTCTTCTCTCCTCGCCCACGAAGCCGATTGGGGTGGCTTCCTCATGCACGTCCCACAGCCACCCCGACGCGTTACCCACAGGACACGCAACCCGGCGATACGCTAGAATACCCGCGATCCAGTAACCCAACCCTTATCTTACGTGTGTCATGAACTGCCCGACATAAATCTCGTATTGATTATTCATGACTGATTCAGACGATTCGACAGAAAAGCCCAAAGCCGAGCAGGCCGCGAAGAAATTCCGCGAGGAGGCACTGCCCGAACGCATCCTGCGCCGCGTGCTCGAAGGCATGGGCGACGTCGTCGATCGCCGCTTTGGACGCACCGTCGAACCGCGCAGCGGACTCACCACTTCCAAACTCATCGAGCGCATGAAGAAGTTGATCGATGAACGTGTGCGCGACGAGGGGAACAAAGGACGAATCGCGCCCCACCACCTGATACTCAAAGTCGAATGGGGCACACACTCGGAAGCGCCGCCGGAAATTCTCCACGACTTAAAGAACGAAGTTCTTGCCGCGGCGATCGATCACATCAATGACCATCGCTACCGAACACTTGGTCCAGTGACCGTCGAAGCTGAAGTGGACATCTTCACGACCGGAATCTCGGTTGACCCGACGTTTGGCGAGTTTGAAGAAGACCTGCGCCGCCAGGACGAAGAGCGACGCGCGGCTAAGATCGGCGTGCCGATTCCCGGCGCGGCGCCGCCGATGCCCGACATCCAGGTCATCGCCCGTATTACGCAACAAAATGGAACACGTGAAGTACCATTAGTGTTCAAGCCTGGCGGTAAACGGCTAAACGTCGGACGCGCTTCCGACAACGAATTGACGCTGAACGACGCCAGTGTTTCGAAAATTCACGCAGCTTTGTTGATGACGGGCGAAGGCACTCTGCTCGTTGCAGACACCGGCTCAACCAACGGCACGTACATCAACGGCAGACGTATTGCTTACGGAGAATCGAGAGTTATCGAAGACGGCGACGTAATCGGATTTGGCGACGTTGAAGTAAGATTGCGCAAGAGTGATTAAGCTTAATTATAAGAACACTGGATGACCACATTACTCCTTTTACTCCTGTTTCAAACTCCCACGCCGTCTCCTCTTGCCAGTCCCCACGTGCCGGAAAGAACACCTGCGCTGTTCACCCTGATTTACGTCGGCGGCTTTGCGCTCGTGATCCTGTTGCTGTTACTCAGCTTGATCCGTAACCGTCGCAGCACGGCAGCGCAAGTGACTGCAATTCCAGAAGATCTGCCAAAGGCGGTAAAGAAACGACTCGGTTCGTCTTCGACCAATCGCGGCTTGCGCGTGTTGCGCTGGCTATTCGTGCTGCTCGCGATCGGTCTCTTCTCGTTTCACGTCTACTGGGCCAGGTACGCTGCTGAACAAAACGAAAAGTTTCAGCAGTTGAGTTACAAAGACCTGCGCGTGCGCCGCTTGTCCGAATCGACATTGCGCGGCTGGATCCTCGATCGCAGCGGACGGCTCGATCAGCCACTCGCTTATTACAAACGCGACTCAGGCGGTGACATTCAACGCGAGTATCCGATGGACAAAGCGATGGCCCACCTGTTTGGTTCCGATCGCGGCGATCCGGGATTGGAGCGTGCGTTGTTTGGCGTTCAGAGTGGCGCGTTGCCGGAAGCGCTGGCCGTGGTTCGTGGTGAGAGCCTCGACTTCAAAGGCAATCAGGACGTGCGTCTCACGATCGATCGTGCGCTGCAACAAGCCGCGATGGACCAGTTGAAAGGCAAGCACGGCGCGGTAGTGATCATCAATCCACAGAACGGCGAGGTGCTCGCGCTTTACAGCGAACCATCCTACAGCTTGAAAGAAGTCAGTGACGAAGCAACGTGGATTCGTCTCGAAGCAAACGAACGCGACCAGCCACTCGTCAGCCGCGCACTCGGCGCGTATTACATTCCCGGTTCGACTTTCAAAACCGTAACGATGACCGCGGCGTTTCTCGCCGGCGAACAGGACACTGAATTCACGTGCAGCGGCGCCGGTTACTACGCCGCGCCGGGAGCAAACGTGATCTACGACGATGCCGGTCCAGGCGAAGTACACGGAAAGATCGGAATCGATCACGCGTACGAAGTCAGTTGCAACCAATACTTCGCGCAGATGGGTGTGAAGCTTGGTACGGAACGTCTCAAACGCGCCGCGCAGTTACTCGGCATCGGCAGTTACGACACGCCTGCGGAAGCGTTGCGCGGCCGTAAAGAACCCGAACTTTGGGACGCGAGCACTGACGCGGTGAAACGCGCGCTTGCGCCACGCCAGGCGACCATCGTTACCGGCAAACAAGTCACGCGCTACGATCTCGCGCTGATGGGTTACGGCCAGGGCTACGCCGGACAGATGACTCCGTTTCAAATGGCGCTCGCGGCAGCCGTCATCGGCAACATGGAAGGCAAGTTGATGAAGCCGAAGATCGAATTCAACGTCGCGCCGCAGCCTTTCAACCAGGTGCTGACTCCGGCAGCAGCAGCGCGAATGCGCCAGATCATGGGCCTCGTTACTGGTGGATCAAGCGGCACTGCGCGCGGCGTCTTTGCGCCGGTAAAAGCGGCCGGCATAAACACGGGCGGCAAAACGGGCACCGCGCAGAAAGTCGTACCCGTTTACGATCCGAAAACAGGCGAGCCCAAGACACGTCGCCGAGTCGAACGCGACAACCGCGGCAACATCATTCGCGAGTACGACGAGAAAATCATGGACGAGGAGAACCCGCGCATCGACGGCTGGTTCCTGTGCATCGCGCCGCTCGAACGGCCGGTACTCGCGATGGCCGTGGTCGTTGAGGGCGGCGGTTACGGTTCGCGGTCAGCCGCGCCGATCGCTGCCGCGCTCGTTTTGAAAGCGAGAGACTTGGGTTATTTCAGCGGCACCAAAATGGCGCCGTCGCCACGAAACTTAACCACGAGAAGATGAAGAATCGCGCGTCATCACATCTGCTGATCATCCTGTTGATTCTCGGTCTCGAGATCACGGGCTACATCGCGATTCATCGCGCGGGTCTCCTGCGCGGTTACGAAACGTCAGTCATCGGAGCGGTGCGCGATCTGCTGATGTTCTTTCCGTTGATGGTGCTGGCGATCTGGTTGTCGCGCAATAGAAAGTTCGTCGGCAACTGGGTGCTCTTCACGACCGCGATCCTGCTGTTCGCGTTTGGCATGTTGATCCAGTACCGGCTTTACAGCGATCCGGAATACAACGCGCGCAACAAAGCGGCGGCGCGCGAACAGAAGATGCAAGCGCTGAGAACGCGCTACATCATGGAGAATTACGATCCGGTCAAGAAACAGTTGATGGGATTGCCGCCGACGCCCGCGCAGCCGATCGATATCGATCAGTTGCCGAAACGGGAGTCGACCTACTCGCTCTGGAACGCGATCACGTCGAGTTACACGTGGATTCCGATCTTCTCGTTTTTCACTTTCGCCATTGCTTACGCGATGTGCTCGCGTGACGGCTTTCTGCTCTGGCTCCAGCGCAATAGTTTCATCATCGTCTTGTTTACACTGCTGCCGCTGGCGATCGCGGTCGTTACTTCCAGCGCCGGCAAAGCACTCGGCAACATGACGCCGTGGGAACCGTCGAAGATTCCCTTCCTTGTCGGCTTCGCCGGCATACTCACCGCGCGTTACAAAGATCTCGCTGAAACGTATTGGGGAATTCCGCGCGCGCGTGACATCGTGCCATTGATCGTGATGGCGATGCTGCCGTTCGTTCCCTTCTTCGCGTTGAAAGACTTCGGCCAGATGCTGATCTTCAGCGGCGCATACACGACGCTTTATCTCGTCGCTGTGCGTCGCTGGCCGCAGTTGTTGTTGTTCGTTGGTTCGGTGTTGCTCGTGATCAGCATTCTGGTTGTGGGCGCGTTGCCGCGCGACGTGCAGGAGTCAGTGCCGTTTTTGCCGACAATCGCGCGCCCGATCAGCGCGGCGCTGCCGGCGCGTATTCAGCAACGTTTCCACTTGTGGCTCGACGGTTTCGATCCGCCGTCGCCGGAAGTGTCGTGGTGGAAAAAGGAATACCAGGAAGCGTTAGACAAGAATCCGAAACTGAAAGAGCTTGCCGAACAGAGTCCGGCAATGCAGCGGACCGTGAACGTCGATATCTGGTTCGACCAACTCGCATTCCAGCCCGCACAGGCAACGTGGGGCATCAGCTCGGGCGGTGCAACCGGTCGCGGTTTCGGTCTCGGCTTTCCGGAAGTGATTCCCATTGCCGACTCCGACTACGTCTACGCTGCAATCGCCGAGGAGACGGGGCTGTTTGGCGGCGCCGTGATCATCCTGGCGGTCATCATTTTCGTGGTCGCTGGTGTTCGCACTTCGCTGGAGTCGCGTGATATGTTTACGAAGTTGTGCGCGGCTGGTCTGACGGCATTTATCGGTTTTCAAGCTTTGGTGAACATCGGCGGCATCTTGCGCGCCTTGCCGATGACGGGCATCACGCTTCCCTTCGTCAGCCACGGCGGTTTTAGTTTGATAACGAGTTTTGCGATGTTGGGAATGCTGATGGCGTTTTCAAACCGAAACGCACGTGATCGGGTGATTGCGGAAATGCCGGCGGTAAAGAGTTCATCTCCCCTTAAGCTGGAGGCAGTGGAATGAGCGAAGACAGGAACACCTTGCGGGTCCAGTCCTCAGCGCTTAGCGACCGCGGGCTTAACGAGCGTCGCCCTCTCAACGAAGACGCCTATTTGCAGGACTACTCACGCGGGATCTTCGCCGTTGCCGACGGCGTCGGTGGCGCGGAAGCTGGCGAAGTCGCCTCGCAAACTGCGATTGAAGTTCTCGACGAAGCTTTTCGTCACCAGACCGACGGCGCTGACGTCGAAGACCTGATGGAACTCGCGATCCAGCGAGCCAACGCTTCGATCCACCAGATGGCCCAGGAGCACGCGAAGTTCTCCATGATGGCCACGACCATCGTCGCACTGCATCTCAAAGGCAACGTCGCGACGTTTGGACACGTCGGCGATTCACGTCTCTATCGTCTCGCGCCTGACGGACAACTGCATCGCGAAACTGAAGATCATTCTATTGTCGAAGAGGAAGTACGCGCCGGAAGAATGACGCCGGAACAGGCCGCGAATCATCCGAGCAAGAACGTGATCAGCCGCGCGCTCGGCGCCGAGCAGGGCGTCGAAGTAGACATGAAGACGATGGAGGTCGAAGCCGGCACGGAGTTTCTCCTCTGCACCGACGGGATCACGCGTCATGTTTCTGTCAACGAACTGCGGCAATTGCTCGTACTCAACAACGATCTCGAAGAGGTTTGCCGGGAACTGAAGCGTCGCTGTTACGAGCGTGGCGCTGAAGACAATCTCACGG
>DASUPR010000072.1:0-4227 GCA_036281015.1 Pyrinomonadaceae bacterium | reverse complement strand
CCGGCCTGGGCCTGCCTGAGCAGGTTGGTTACGTCTTGTTTCCGCTCTTCACCCATTTCCAACGTTGGTTTCCGCGCATTTCAGGGCCAGCAGTGACGAACGAATGCTCTTAGCGGTGTGCCCCGAAAAAAACTTTCGCCGCCTGACCCTTCCGGCGCGATTTTTTTGCGATTGATTATGAGGGCGCATTTTGCCGCGTCCACGGGTAAGCCGCGGCAACCTGTACGCGCCCATTATAAGTTCAACCTGTGCGTTGTGATCAATCTGAAATTCAGGAGACGTTAACGATGTCCATCCCTCTCAAGAAAACCGCAGCCCCAATTCCGGTCCGTCGCATGGACGAACCGTGGTGGGTTGGCCTCGCTTACTTGCTTTCGGCGTTAATCATCGGGGCTCTGCTGGCCACTGTAACTCAAGCCGCTCCGCTGTGGACGCATAAGCCCACCACCGACATCAAGTGGTATCGCGTGACTGACATAGGCTCGATACTGATCGGATCGAAGTCCGGGCTCTACACGCTCGACGGCCAAAGCGGGCAGACCATCTGGACCCGCAACGATCTCGCGGGAACGGAAGAGTTTGAAGTCGAGACGATCGCCGGAACGCCTCTACTCTTTGTCTCCGACACTTCGGGGACTTTCAGCAAAGGCACGAAGCTCTTTGCTCTCGATCTTCTCACCGGGCAAAACATCTGGGAGACCGACAAGCTGAAGGGCGCGACCGTCGGCGTCGAGCCGGTTTACGAGAAAGATCTCGTGTTGCTCGTCACCGTTCCGGACAACCGCGCGAACAAAGCAAAACCGAAGATCACCGCGCTGCGTTTGACGACGGGTGAATTGATCTGGGAAGCCGACTATCCGGACAACGTCGATCTTTACGGCATTGAACGCGGCAGCAAGTACTTCCCGAAGTTTGACCTCTCCGGCGCGAATGAGCCTGTGCATGACAGCGACTCGGTCTACTTCACGTATGCCGGACTTCACCGTTACGCGCTCGAAGACGGCAAGCTCCTCTGGGGTGTGAAATACGACGTCACCGAAGGCTCGATCAAACGCGGCAACGCGCAGGCGTTGATTGACGGCGACACGATTTACACTTCGGCGAAGGGCCAGTTGCGCGCGATCGACAAACAGACCGGCGCCCTCAAATGGACCAGCAAGGACTTCGGCGGCGCAGTTGCCGAGTTGAAGCTGGTCGACAACGTGCTTTATGGCCGGCTCGGCGGCGCGTTCTACGACTTCGGCAAACGCGAGTATGTAAACAAGAAACCGTTTGGTGTTGCGGCGGTTAACAAGGCGACCGGCGCCACGCTCTGGTATTACGAGGGAGCAAAAGACAGTGTGACGAACATGGTCGTGCTGCCGAATGAAAATCTCGTCCTCCTCGCGGATGCGAAGAACGTGATCGCGCTCGATACCTCCAGCACCGGCAAGGCAAAAGAAGCCTACAAGATGAAGCTGGAGTTCAAGAACAATCTCGGCACGGCAGCGACGGTGGCGAAGGTTGCGAAGTTTGGTTTTGGTGGTCTGTCAGCGATCGGTTCGAAAGGCGGTGACACTACAGACGAACCAGTCGCGTTGTACCGTCGTGAAAACGGCACCGTCGTCGTGCAAGGCAAACAACACCTGCTCGCGTTCGATCCGCGCACACGCAATATCGTTTGGTCGGTGAAGTATGAAGCGCCGGGCGTGCCGGGTTGGCAGAAAGTTGCGATGGCGGGTTTGACCGCGCTCGCTTACACGTCTGCAACCGCGGCAGCGGCGAGCAGTTACTACGGCACTGCCGAAAACCGTTGGGCCAACAGTCAGCGCATCAACTCACTCGCAGCCTACGAACAATTTGTCAGCAAACGCTACAGCGCGACGAAGAGCACCGGCAACTACGTCTACGTGCTGACGACCGTTAAAGAAGGTAAAGAAAAAGGCGCGGGCTTGATTGGCGTGCACATGGAATCCGGCCGCGGCGATCGCCAGATCATGTTCAAAGACAAAGAGCCTGATTACCAGGTGGACGAGGCTGAAGGTCGCGTATTCAACCTGCGCAACTCGAAGGAGCTGTCGGCATTCTCCGTTGACGCCGCACCGCCGGTCGTGGAGGAAAAAGCCGAGAAGAAGAATTAACCGCGAACGACTCCACCACCTCACACCCCAAAACGGCAGGGTTGCCGCCCCTGCCGTTTACTCTTTTGGTCCAACGTCGACATAAAGTTTTCAGGAGTTAACAAAGACTTATCTATTCACATTCCTGCAAGCCGTGGTATAAACCGCGCAAGCATGTCCAGACAGTAACCCTCAATCACCCTCTCACCCCATCGGCATAGCGCCATTGGGGGCTCCCGTCCCAGAACACAAACGTACGCAGGCGCGTGTCGATCTGCTTACTACGTCATCAACCGCTGTTCGCCAGCCACATATCTCCAGTGTGACTGCTGACGAACCACTAGAGAGGAAAGGGGCAATAGATGAAAAAATCGAAGTTTGGAGTCGTTGCCAAAACGCTGGTTGCATTTTCTGCGGTGCTGATCGTCCTGACGATTTCACTAACAACGGCAACGATGGCGCCGCTCAACGAAGGATTCGAAGCAGGCGGCAAGACTGCCTACGCGGCAGGTAACGTGACGCTGGGCACCGGGTCGTGGTTCATGGACGATGCGCTTACGGGCAATCTCTCGACTGATAGAAAGACAGGTTCTTTTTCCGCGCGCATAAGAGAGGCCGGCCGTGTGCGCATGAATTTCAACAAGAGCGGCGCCGGAACTGTTTCGATTCAACATGCGGTGTTCAGCAGTGACGGTTCGAGCACGTGGCAACTCTGGTGGTCGACAAACAACGGCAGCACGTGGACCCAGGTCGGTTCGACGGTGACCACCAGTTCCACTTCACTTCAGACCGCAAACTTCACCGTCAACAACGTCAACGCAATTCGTTTTGAGATCCGCAAAGTCTCCGGCGGCGCTAATCGCATCAACATCGACAATGTTCAGATTGGCGACTTCTCTGCTCCGACGCCGACTCCGACACCCGTTCCCAGCGAACATCTCACGATGGGAAACCCGAGCAACGCCGTTACCAATGTGGCGCAGCCGAACAATTACCTGATGGAGAAACTGCAGTACTCGCTGTCTTACAGTCGCGATAACGGTGGTCCAAACTGGGTGAGCTGGCACCTCGACACCTCGTGGCTGGGAAGCACGCCACGTCAGGATGATTTTCGCGCGGATACGACTCTGCCGACCGGTTGGTATCGAGTTCAAGCGACGGACTATTCCGGCTCGGGTTTCGATCGCGGTCACATGTGTCCTTCAGCAGATCGCACGATCACTGTCACCGCCAACTCAGCAACGTTCCTGATGACCAACATGATTCCGCAGCTACCGGCTAACAACCAGGGCGTGTGGGCCAATCTGGAAAGCTACAGCCGAACACTCGTTTCACAAGGCAATGAGCTTTACATCATTTCCGGTGGTCATGGTTTGCAGTTCTTCATTGCGAACGGTCGTGTGGCAGTACCCGCGCAAACGTGGAAGGTAATCATCGTGTTGCCGGTCGGGAGTAACGACGTTTCACGAGTGACTACGGCGACGAGAACGATCGCGGTCGTGGTACCTAACTCCGGATCGATTAACAGTGACTGGCGAACGTACCGGGTGAGCGTGGATCAGATCGAGGCGATTACGGGCTACGATTTCTTTTCCAACGTGTCCTCGAGCATACAAGCGGTGATCGAGGGACGCGTCGATAACCTGTAAGAGAGCACTCGTTAAAGAACTGAAGCCGTCCCTTCTGAGACGGCTTCAGTGTGCTCGGTTCAGATCTCGTTGTCCCAGGCAGCTACCTGCGACTTCTTCAACATGTCTTCCACGAACTTCGGCACGACGTTGCGGAACTTCCCGGTGTCCGACGGCACGATCTCGATCATGCGATCGATCATCTCCTTCGGATCGAGATGACCTTCGGGTGTTGCCAAAAGATCGTCGAAGGTCTTGCGCAACACTTCACGCTTGGTGAAGTTCTTCGAGTCGTCGAGCCAGCGGAACGCCGTATCCGCCATCGTCTCGTTGTAGCCGGTGAGATACGCGCCGGGATTGATCGTTTGAACCTTGATGCCGAAAGGCGCCAACTCCTGAGCCATCGCCTCAGCAATCGATTCCAGCGCGTGTTTTGTTGAGACGTAAGTGCCCCATCCGGCCGGCGTGAACAGCCCACCCATCGATGAAGTGAAAACTAT
>DASUPR010000071.1:0-9508 GCA_036281015.1 Pyrinomonadaceae bacterium | reverse complement strand
AAGCCGGACCGCAAACTCACGATGACGTGATTCCGCGCGCGCCAGCAGCAAGTTCGCAACGTTGACGCACGCGATGAGTAACACAAAACCAACCGCAGCCATGAGCAACCACACGGCTTTGCGAGCTGAGCCGACGACGTCTTCGTGAAGACCCAGCATTATTACCGGATGATTTTGCGGATTGAGCAAATGTTGCGCGCGGCCTTCACTCTTCCAGCCGGCCATCAAGCTCGTCATTTCGCTTTGCGCCTGCGCCGTGGTCACACCGGGTTTTAATCTGCCGATCACTGAAAGGAAGTGGGAACCACGATTACCGGGATTGGCAGGATCGAACTGGAAAGGCACGAGAAGCTCGACCTGATCGTTACTTCCCGGAGGGAACCCGAAGTTGGCGGGCATCACGCCGACGACGGTCGTCGATGCGGCGTTGACCTGAATCTGTTTGCCAATGATGTCGCTTGCGCCGCCGAAGCCTTTCTGCCAGAGGCTATGTGAAATGATGGCGACTTTTGGTCCACCGTTGCGATCTTCTTCTTCAGTGAAGTTGCGGCCGAGTTCGGGTGACACTCCAAGCACATCGATCAAGCTGCGCGTGATCGCGGCCGAGGTGACTCGCAATGGCTCACTCTCAGTTCCGACGTTCTGACCACCCGGCGCCCACGCGCCGATTGACTCCCACGATTGTGCCTCGCGCTGAATGTCGAGGAGTTCCGGAGCCGACAGCCAGAACTTCTGTAGCTGCATCGTGGGAAACTCGCTGTAGACGCGGACGAGCTGACCGGGTTCGCGGTAAGGCAACGGCCGTAACAGGACGGAATTGACCACGCTAAAGATGGCCGAATTGGCGCCAATCCCCACTGCGAGCGTCAGAATCGCCACGGCGGTAAAAGCCGGATTCTTTCTCAACATACGCAGCGCGTATTTCAGGTCCTGTAGGAACGTTTGCATCGTCGCGGTCCTCCGGAGGGTCTTTACGTACCTGCTACTGGCTTGGTTCTAACCAAATGAAGTGGTTCTACTGATTAACACCGCCAGGGAGGGAATGTTGGCACCTAAAAAGAGAAGCACGGCGAGCAGATGGCGCATTGACCGGATTTCTTTGAGATCACAATTTGTGAACTTAAACGTCCGAGGTACACCCGCTCCTCGTTCGGCTTGAGCGAGACACTGACGTAACAGGGAACAAAAGTGATCTTTTAAACGGCGCGCGTGAAATCCGCTGGTCGTTGCGGTGAAGGTTACAGATGAGGTAGGACTAGCGACGTTCTCGTGAGATCCCGCAGTGCATTCGGCTCACGGATTTTCTCAAAATCTATTGAGCCTTAACTTCCGGCAGCTTTTTGAGGCCTTTCTCCAACGCCTTCCGCAGCCGATCGACTGCCGTCGTGGGATCGCCGGTGAAGGAAGGATCGGTGTACAGCAGCACTTCACCGTTTCGCGCGTCCACTATACCGATCTGTAAGCCGAGAAAAGCCGGAGTTCCGCCAACCAGCACTGTAAAGGCAGTCTTGCCGCCCGTCAGTTTCTTCCCGGAGCCACGAATGAAGACGACCGCGTCTGTATCCTTGTCCAGATTCAGGTTCAGCACCTCGTCACCCATCGAGAAGCGGCCTTTCTTAACGTCGCTGCGCTTCTTCATGATTTTAGGCAACAGGTCGTCAAACTTGGCTTGAAAGTCAGCGATGTTGTACTTCTGCTGAGAGTCGCCCTCGCCCTCGGCGGGCTCCGCCTTAACTGTCACAGTTGCGACGTTCTTCTTTTTCCCGAGGACTTCAGCGATCATCGCTTCTACGCGCCCGCTCAATTGCTCGGACTCAGCGGCCATGCCTTCCGGGCCTTTCATGCTGTCGCGGACAACATTCACTTTCGCCGGCAACACAACGACGCGGCGAATCGTGACTTCTTTCGACTTGATCTTCGGATGAATAAACTGCGCCCGGACCTCATGCGATCCCGAAACGGCGAGCAGTACCACAATCGCAAACATGAATGTTTGCATCTTCACGATAGACCGAGCACTCATTGCTGCTTCTCCTTCAACGTTTGAATGCGTCTCTGAATTCGTTCGCGATCGGTCGCCGTGGGCGACTGCTCGAGGTACTTCTCATATTCCGCGGCGGCTTCAGTTCCTCGTCCTAGTTTTTCGTAAAGCATGCCGAGCCCGCGGTGCGCAACCGGCACCGGATTCTCAGCGCTCAAAGCCTTTTGGTAGAACTGCTCAGCCAGTTGTTGGTTCTTGTCCCAGTTTTCCTTACCCGCCGGCGTCGCAAGCAGGTCGCGCTCCTCTTCTTCAGCCGTGCGTTTCAAACGATTCTTCGCGGCATCCTTCTTCGCACTGTTCGTCATTTCCTTTTCGGTTAACTGCGGCGCACGCGGTCCGAGCGTGCGATAACTTTCCGCCAACCAAAACAGGTTTTCCGAATCGGCATTAAAATCCACAAGACGCTGCGCGTGGTAAACGGCTGAACGAGCGCGTCCGGCATTGATCGCCAACTTAAGATCGTGGCGCATCACCGGTTCCACGGTTCGAAAGTATGCCGCCCGTTCTCGATTCAGCTCCATCTGATGCGTGACCCTGTCGGCGCGCGCGCCGAGATAACTACTCAGATACTTGATTCGTTCTTCGAGTGATGGATGGTCGTTATAAAACAGCCGGATGTTCTCGCCTTCGAAGTCTTTCCTCAGCAGCTTCATCACGTTGACCATCTCTTCAGGCGCGTATTCAGCGCTGATCATCATGTCGATGCCTTTGAGATCAGCCTCGCGTTCGAGATCGCGGCTGTATCCATAGATCGTCGCGATCATGATGAATGGAGCTACTGTCGTGACAACCATTACGACCGCGCCCACGATCCCTCCGGGCGCATACGCGCCGATCGCAGCCATGACGTTCATCGTGAGAAACTTTTTGCGGTTGCTGCGATTGTGCACGTACGTATGCCGCCGCATTACATGCGTCAGCTCGTGCGCGAGGATCGCGGCCAGCTGCGATTCGTTATCGACCAGAGACATCAACCCGGTGGTGACGTAGATCGAGCCGTTCGGGAGCGCGAAGGCGTTCGGCTGCGGGTCGCGGACCGCGCGGAATTTCCACGTCACTTTTTCGAGTTGAAGATCACGGGGAATGAGCGACAGCCCGATGCGCTGCAAATAAGCGGTCGTCGAGGCGTCGGCAAGCACAAGGCCATCGCGCTCGAGGCGGCGGTCCAGCAGATCCGCCTGTTCAAGCACCTCCAAATCGACTTCGCCAAACTTGAATTCTTCCCTGACGGGCGGAGGCGTAGCTTCGACCGGCGCAGTCTTCTTTTGCGCGAGCGCGAGAGGACTGAGCGAGGTGAAAAGGATGCAGTAGCAAAGCGCTGCAACAATCAGATTTGTGGGCTTGTGGGGGAACATAGCCTCAAAAGTTGCCCTAAAAGTTACAAGATGGCTGTCCCGATGTAAATGTTAAATCACTAAGGTCGTTCAGGTGGCGGAAGAGGAAGATTTACGGACTTGAAGATCTGTTCCGCGACCTCGAGCATTGCCGGGTCGTCCGTCTCCATTCTCATGTAGAGCTGAACCTCGCCCTTTTCCCAATTACCGACGTTCAGTTCAGCACGATACGCGCGTCTGGAACCCGTGCCTTGTGAGTACCGACGAATATTTGCACGCAGTCCGCGAATTCTCGTCATTGACTCATGATAATCGTGCATCCAGTCTTGCCGGCGCTGCTCGTATGCGACTGATTCGGTGTGTCCCCAAACGACGACCAGAATGGTCTGGCCTTTGCGGTATTCAACACGCAAATCGTCCGGCTTGGTTCCTTCTCTTTTCTCGAATCCGCCGGGCAGACGAAAGGTAAAGAGGCCGTTGAAATCAATCGTCTGCCAGCTCGCCGCACTAAGCATTAAAAATAAACCGACGGTTCTCACGTTCACTCCTTGTTACCGGGGAGAGACTCACTTATAATCCGCGCCCCAAATCAGTCTAGCCGGTACAACAGCAATTGCACTACTACAATCAGTTCCCAGCTTTCGAGCTACTATCATTTTCCGTTTTCTCTGAAAGGAATAGCACCTACCATGCGCTCCCTCGTAACGTCCTTAGCTCTGATCTGCATTCTTGTCGTGAACGGCGTGGCTACGCAAGCACGCAAGACTAATCTCAAACGCACAAACTCAACTACCGAACGTAAAGCGCCGCAGTCTTCGGCCTCGAAAAAACAAACGGCCCGCGCCAAACGCGAGTCAGCCAAAGAGAAGGCGGCCCAACGCGCACTCATCAAACGTAATCCACGTCTCGCTTCGCTGTTCAATGGCGAATCCGAAGAGGAGATACTTCGCTACGATAAACCGCGAGAGTCAGTCGAGTGGTACTTGCAAAAGCGTCTGCCAAAAGGCGAGAAGCAGTTGCCAGTCGAACGCTACTACGCCGCGAAAGAGAAGATCAAAAAGATGAAGCGCTTCTCGACGCGCGGCAACAAGAACCTGCCGCCCGCGCAAGAGAGCGAAGAACTTCTTGAAGATGGCTTTGAAGATCCGGAATTCCCGGGCGGCACCGGCGGTGGCGGCGCGGGTGATGGCAGTGCCTCTACCAGCGGCGTGCTCGGCACGTGGCAATCAATCGGACCAGGCAACGTCGGCGGCCGTACGCGCGCGCTCGTTATCGATCCTGTCGATCCAAACGTGATATACGCGGCGGGCGTCGCGGGTGGTATTTGGAAAACAACGAATGGCGGCAGCTCGTGGGCGCCATTGAACGACTTTCTCGCAAACATCGCTGTGACTGTCCTGGCGATGGATCCGACAGACCACAACACGCTTTACGCCGGCACTGGCGAAGGCTTCTTCAACGCCGACGGTGTTCGCGGCGCGGGTATCTTCAAGACGAACGACGGTGGCGCACACTGGACACGTCTCGCCTCAACCGCGTCGAACACAAACTTCTTCTTCGTTAACGACATTGTCGTCAGCAACGCCAACAGCCAACACGTCTACGCCGCAACGCGCACCGGCGTGTGGCGAAGTCTCGACGGCGGCACAAGCTGGACGCAGGCCATCGTCTCGAATGCGGCCAACGGCGCGAACGGCGCGATGGACCTCGTGATGCGCACCGACCAGGCGACTGACTACATCTTCGCCGCGGTCGGTACATTCTCGCGCTCGCACATCTTCCGCAACGTCGATGCGGGCGGCGCGGGCACTTGGGAAGACGTTTACTCGGAAGTAAACATGGGCCGTACGGCGCTGGCGATCGCGCCGTCGAATCAGAACGTGATCTACGCGCTGGCCGCTTGCATCGCCTGCAGCGCCGGCACGAACCCTAACTTCCCAACCGCAAATTACACCGATGGTCTGCTGGGAGTTTTCCGTTCGACGTTGTCAGGTGATACCGGCTCGTGGACCACGCAGACGCGCAACAACAGCGCAAACCTGCAGGACACGCTATTGCTCAGCAATCCCGTAAACGGTGCGTTGACGCAATGCGGTCTCGGTACCAGTCAGTTTTTGAATCAGGGTTGGTACGACAACGTCATCGCGGTCGATCCGACTGACGAAAACAAGGTTTGGGCCGGCGGTGTCGATCTGTTCCGCTCAGACAACGGCGGCGCCAACTGGGGCGTCGCGTCGTACTGGTGGTTCCAGGGAAATGGAACTCCGCCCAATAACGGCGACCCGCAACTGGTTCACGCCGATAATCACGTTCTCGTCTTCCATCCAAACTACAACGGCTCAACCAACCAGACGCTGCTCATCGGCAACGACGGCGGCATTTACAAAACTGACAACGCGAATACAGGCAACGTCGGCTATCCCGGCGGCGCCACGCCAGGCGGCGGGGCCATTACCCCGAGCAGCCCGATCTGTGGGGCCGCGTTCGCACCGGGCGCGCCGTTTACAGTTCCCTCGCCTGTCATTTGGGGTCCTTTAAATAATGGCTACGCAGTGACTCAGTTCTATCACGGCCTGCCTTATCCAAACGGACAAACCTACTTCGGCGGTACACAGGACAACGGCACGAACCGCGGCACTGATGCGGCTGGTCCAAACGCGTGGGCGCGCATCAACGGTGGCGACGGCGGCTACGTGGCCGTCAATCCGGCGAACACCAACACCATCTTCTTCGAGACGACGGGGCTTTCGTTGCGCCGTTCGACAAACGGAGGCGCGAGCTCGGCGTCGGTCATTTCGGGCATTGCAGGCGACGTGTTCCCGTTCATCACCGTCTTCAGAATGGATCCGAACACGCCGACGCGGTTGTGGATCGGCGGCCGCTTTATGTGGCGCACTGATAACAACGCGACCAATTGGACCAGGACGAGCAACGCGCAGCAAACCGGCGGCTCGATCACCGCGATGGCGATTGCGCCGGGCAACTCTAACATCGTCATCAACGGCGCGGCTTCCGGTCAGCTCCGCCGGACGACGGTTGGACTAACAGCCAACGCCGCGAGTGTTCTGAACAGTACCTGGCTGCAAAGCTTCACGCCGCGCGGTAACGGCAACGGCACGATCTCGTGGGTCGAGTATGATCCGACGAACGCCAACAACGTTTGGGCCACCATTTCAACCTTCAATGGTACGCCAAACGCAAACGGCACGAGTGCCGGTCACGTTTTCAAGAGCACTAACGGCGGCGCGACATGGACTCTCGCCGACGGCACGCAGACACCCGGTAACGTCAACGCGATTCCCGACATTCCGGCGCATAGCGTCGTCGTCGATCCGAACGACAATCAACGCATCTACGTGGGCACCGATCTCGGCGTGTTTGTCTCGCTCGACGGTGGCGCGAACTGGGCGCGTGAGACCACGGGCTTCTCGAATACCGTCGTCGAGTCGATGACGGCGGTGAACAACAACGGCGTCACGACCTTGTTTGCATTCACGCACGGCCGCGGTGCTTTCAAAGTCACGATTCCGGCGTCGTGCGCGACAGTCTCGCCAACGACGCAAGCGTTCTTCTCGCCCGGTAATACCGGCAACGTGACGGTAACGAGAAACCTGTCCGCCACGGCTGCGTGCGATTGGAACGCGATGAGCAATAGTGACTTCATCACGATCAACTCCGGTACGAGTGGCTCGAACAACGGCACAGTCAACTTCACGGTCGCTCCGAACACCACGGGCGCGGGGCGTGTTGGCACACTTACCGTTGCCGGCCGCAACATCACGATCACGCAGGATGCGGCGCCGACTGCAAACACCGACTCCGCAACCACCGACGAAGACACGCCAGTCGATATCAACGTGCTGGCCAACGACGTCGAGCCCGACGGCGACACACTCAACGTCACGTCGGTTACACAGGGAACGAATGGAGCTGTCTCGGTAAATGCAAACAAGACGGTTCGTTACGCGCCCGCGCTGAACTTCTTCGGCAGCGACTCCTTCACCTACACGATCGATGACGGACACGGCGGCACATCTACAGCCACCGTCAACGTCACGGTCAATGCGGTGAACGATGCGCCGGTGTTCACGATCAATCTGCTGTCGCAGACAGTGCAGTACAGCGATCCGATCACGCCCGTGACGGTTTCGGTTTCCGACGTTGACGATCCGACGTCGTCGCTGACGTTGTCGGTGTTGTCCGCGTTGCCAAACGGAATCACGGCAACGCCGACGGGTGTTGGTTCCCTGACGATCTCGGGCAATCCGCTCGTCATCGCCGGGATTTACAACATCGGTCTGAGAGTCACAGATCCGCAGGGCGCTGTGACGAATGCGACCGTCACGGTCAACGTCAACAAGGAGACAGCAGAGACCACGTACACCGGCGATATGGGTGTCATCACTGCTGGTCCAAGCATCACAACCGCAACCGTTCGTCTCGGCGCACACCTGACGCAGGACGCTGACGGAGCACCGGGCGATATCACGCTTGCGCGAGTGAGGTTTGAGATCTTCAAGTCGAGCAACATGACCAACACGCCGGATCTCGTCGTCGGTAACGTTCCCGTCGACAGCAACGGCGATGCGCTCGTGTTGCAGCCGGGAATGGCGGCAGATACGTACGTCGTGAAGGTCAAGATCGAAGCGGCGAACGGCTATTGGACCGCCGATCCTGTGGGCCTGGGCACTATCAACGTCGCCGTGGGCACGAACGATCAGCGGGCGGCCGGCGGTGGTTGGGTGCCTTACGACGGCAGTGTCAACGGCAAGGCGAATTTCGGGTTCACCGTTCGCGTTGATAAGAACAGCGTGAAAGGCAGCTCGATCTTCATCATCCGCGGCACGGATGGATTCAACTACATCGTGAAGAGCACGAGTTGGGCCGGCGGCTTCCTGAACTTCGCCAACGAGCCCGGCACGAGCACACCGAACCGGGCGTCGTTCGCCGGCAAGTGCACGGTGCAGAAGGTCGATCCGGCAACGGGCGCGGTCGTGGCGTCGTTCGGTAACTTCAGCTTCACCGTCGACACCCGCGACGGCGATCTGCTGGCGCCGCCGCAACGCGACGCCTACGCGATCACTGTCCTCGACAACACCGGCGTCATCTGGCGCCGTGTCGGCACGAACACGTCACTCATTCCTTTGGGCGGTGGCAACGTGAACGTGAAGGCAAGGTAGAACTATCCCTCTAATCTGTGGCTACTGTACTATGCGCAGTGCAGTAGCCACGGATCGGAGGTGTCAGGCTGTGTCACTTAAAAAGCAAACAGGCATGCGTTGCCCGGTGTGGTTGTTAGTTTCCCTCCTGCTGATCTCAACGGTACAAGCGCAAGTACCCAAACCACCGCAGACAAGAGTCGACAACTTTCGCGAAGTCATTCACGGCGTCGAGATCGTCGATCCGTATCGCTGGCTCGAAGAGCAGGACAGCCCTGAAACACGAGCCTGGATCGACGCGCAAAACAAATACACTCACTCGCTGCTCGACGGTCTTCCGTCGCGGCCGATGATCCAAAAGCGACTGTCGGAATTGCTGCGTGTCGATTCGATGAGCTCACCTCTCGAGCAGGATGGGCGTTACTTTCTTTTTAAGAAGCGCGCCGAGGATGACTTATCGGTCCTGTACGTGCGGCAGGGACTAAACGGTAAGGACGAAGTCCTCATCGATCCGCACACCCTCAGCACCGATCACACGACGGACATCAGCCTGCTTGACGCGTCGAGCGGCGGTAAGTTGATCGTCTACAGCGTCCGCCGCGGAGGCACGGACGAGACTGAACTGCACGTGATGGACGTCGATAAACGCAAAGACGTCGATCAACTGCCGCACGCACTCTACCGCGGCGTCTCGATGAAGAAGGATGGCAGCGGCTTTTACTACAACCTCCAAAAGAGAGATACCGGGCTACGTGTCTTCTATCACGCGATTGGGCCTGATCAGTCGAAGGATGTAGAGGTATTTGGCAAAGGTTACGGACCCGACAAGTGGATTGGCGGATCTGTCTCGGAGGATGGCAAGTATTTGCTGTTCGGAGTTTCGCATGGTTGGGCCAGGAATGAAATCTACGTGCAAAAGCTTCCCGATGGTCCAATTCAAACTATCGTTAACGACATTCCGGCGCACTTCAACG
>DASUPR010000070.1:0-6576 GCA_036281015.1 Pyrinomonadaceae bacterium | reverse complement strand
CCCGCGACCAACATCTCGCCGAACAATACGTTGGGCGACGGTGTGGCAAACAACGACGTGCCGTTCCTGACGAGATTCCCGTACCTCGGCACGCCACAATCCGGAAACAGCACACTTGGTGCGCCGCATGAGCACCACACGATCAATGCGTTGCCGGCGCTCCCATGAGCGCCGCAACAACGCACGGGAGGTAAACGAAACATGGTTAAGAAAACAGTGGTGTTACTCGCTGTGGCTGGCTTACTGGCGGCCGCGATCGTTGGAGTTCGATCTGTTCTCAAAACGGAAGGCATCAAGGTTTCTGTCGAACATCCCGGCAAAGCAGACCAGCGGATTGCTCGCGCGCAGCAGTTAATCGAACGAACACCCGGTCAAGCCGGCGGCTATAACCAACTCGCGGCCGCTTACATGCAAAAGGCGCGAGAGACGTCCGACTTCTCTTTCAATGCGCACGCAAGTAAAGCAATCAACCAGTCGCTCGCAATCGAAAACGACAACTACGACGCGCTCAAGCTGCGCGCGAAACTGGAACTGACTTACCACCGTTTTGCCGAAGCGTTACAAACGGCTCGTCGCGCGCAAACCGTTCGCGACGACGATCACGACGTTTGGGGACAGATCACGGACGCGCTCGTGGAGCTCGGCGATTACAAGGGCGCGGTGCAAGCGGCGCAAAGGATGGTCGATCTCAGACCTGACAGTTCGGCTTACGCGCGAGTTTCATATTTGCGTTCGTTACACGGCGACACCGACGGCGCGATCGAGGCGATGAGCGCGGCCATCAAGTCCGCCAACCCGAACGATCCCGAAGCCGTTGCCTGGTGTCACGTCCAACTCGGAAACGAACTACTCAACGCCGGGAAGATCGAAGCCGCCGAACAGCATTTCAACCAAGCCTTGCAGATCTTCCCCGAACACAGTTTGGCCGTCGAGGCCAAAGGACGCGCGCGAATGGCAGCCGGCGACTTGCAGGGAGCTCTCGCGATTTACGAACGCGAACAAGCAAAGAGCCCTTCTGCCGACACCGCCGCTGTGCTCGGCGATCTTTACACCCGTCTCGGCAAACAAGACCTGGCCCGATCTCAATACAAAACTTTTGAGATCCTCGAACGTGAAAACGCAGCGCTCGAACAATCGTGGCGGCACATGATCAACTTCTGGCTGGACCACGACCAGAACCTTGCCGAAGCACTAACACTCGCAAAACGAGAATACGAAACACGCAAAGACATCTTCACTTGCGACACACTCGCCTGGGCGCTTTTCAAGAACGGCAAAACGCAGGAAGCAGAAACGCTCATCAACGAAGCGCTGCGCACAGGAACAAAAGACGCCCGCATCAACTACCATGCGGGCGTCATCTTTAAGAAACGCTGAACTCCGCGTTAAGGCCCTACGCTGTTGAGGGCTTCGATGTTGATGTAAAACCGAAAGGAACCCGTCTGCTGAATTCCAAACAAGAACTGAAGATTGATTGATTGAGAATCCGGCAGCGGTGTAGCTAACGTTATCGTACCAGCTGAAAGCGTCCCGTTGAATGCACTTCCATTTGGCTGTGACGGCGGCTGTTCGAGCGTCGTACCTTGAACCGTTATTGAACACGGCGGCGAGGCTGGAAAACACTGTGCGGGATCATTGACGCCGCTTACTACCACCGCCACCGAGGTTCTGGCACGAAGATCGGCAAAACCCGCCGGCGCCGGGAATGTAGTCTGGTCGATGATCCGAAAGCGTAGTCTGGTGACTGGCGATCCACTGTTGTTTACGATCACGCGGCGTAGCGACAACGTTCCAAACGTCGAATTGTTTGCCGGGTCTGAAGTAAAGTCCCTGAATCGATTCGGGGGCGCGGAGGCCGAAGTGCTAGCGTCCACCGGGAAATTAAGAATATTGAAGTTGTTGACACGCGGACTCGTCAGATTCTCCGGACCGGGCGCGCCCAGGCGTTGTCCCGCACCCGCCGATGTTCCATTCGTGTCCACAAAGACAAAATTAGTTGCGTTGTCGTCGGTGTCGATCGGAAGTCCACCTGACGAACAAAGTCCCGGACCCGTAATGGCTCCCTGTTTGCCGCAGTTGTCGCGATAAAACGAGTAGTCAATTGAAAACGGAGTAAGAGCCGGGTAGCCCGTTCCCTCTTTGTAGAGCGTGTTGGCCTCGGAGGTGGACCCCACTGCGTCAAGCCGGTTCGTAAGCGAATAGCTTGCGCCACCTGCGTTGTTGTTGAAGATGGCGATGCCGGCGTTGTCCGGAATATCGGTGGTGTAGGTTGCATCACCGGTTGCCGTGCCGTTTCCCGCCGGATAAGAAGCAAGCGAATAGCCAACCGAATTCACGCACAGATAGTGACCACGATTGAGAATAACGGTTCCATTCGGTATTGAGCAGCGCGTTATGCCGTCGGAAGCGGCTACGCCATATCCATTACCGAAAGACGACGTTACAACATGGTCCACACCGGAGGCGTTATAGAGTTCAATGAACTCGTCGTTGGCACCATTGGGACCACGTAGACGGAATTCGCTGATGATTATTTGGCCCGCAGTAGCAGTCTGAGCCTGTGCTGCCGGCGTCGCGGCAACCATGTGTATTGCCATAAGGACGATCGCCACGAAGAAAACAAACGTGCTGGATAGTGAGCGCTGAGAATGGGTGAACATTTTCAATCTCCTTTGCTGGACGCTTTAAGGTCCTTCAAGCAGGTTAACGAAGGTGAAGAATCACGGTAGGGGCGACACCGGTTGAATCGGGAATTGGAAGCTAGCAGTAAAGCACAAAAAGCACAAGACTCACTATTCAATTCACCTTGTGCTTTTTGCGCCTTGTTTGTGGCAGTCGAAACCTAGCGCAGCTCGGGAAACATGCGCCGCTCGACCCACTTCGCCAGTTCGAGCACAGGCGAAATCGTCAACGCAGCGGCAAGGATTATGAGCCAGTCGTTCAATGGCAGAGCGACAGTGCCGAAGACCTGTTCGAGGAAGGGAATGTAGAGAATCAATCCGAGCATGACCAGTTCCCACAGGATCGCCAGATTGAGCCACTTGTTGGCAAACGGATCGCGCAGCACTGAATGCCGATCGGAGCGGAAGTTGTAGGCTTTGAAGAATTGAATCAGCACGAGCGACACGAACGTCATCGTCATCGCTTCCTCGACTGGCCGGCCGGACTGCAAAGCCCAGACGAAAACAGCGAGGTTGATAATCGCCGACCAAACGCCGCCGACGAGCATCAGCAACACCACCGGCCTCGTGAAGATGCCGCGGCGTGGATCGCGCGGCGGTTGTTGCATCAACCCGCGCTCAGGTGGATCGACTGCGAGAGCAAGCGCCGGCAATCCGTCAGTCGCGAGGTTGACGTAAAGAATCTGGACCGCACTCAACGGCAGCGGCAATCCAGCCAGCGTCGCGCCGGCCATCAAACCAATCTCGCCGATGTTTGACGACAACAAGTACATCAAATACTTCTTGATGTTACTGAAAATGCCGCGGCCTTCCTCCACCGCGGCAACGATCGAAGCGAAGTTGTCGTCGGTGAGCGTCATCGCCGATGCTTCTTTCGAAACGTCAGTGCCGGTGATGCCCATCGCGATTCCGATGTCGGCTTTCTTCAAGGCGGGCGCGTCATTCACGCCGTCGCCCGTCATCGCAACAACCTCTCCGCGCTTTTGAAGCGCCGTCACGACGCGCAGCTTGTGCGCGGGCGACACGCGAGCACACACCTCGATCGTTTCGACTTCACGCTCGAGCTGCGCGTCGTCCATCGCCTCCAGCTCGGCGCCGTTAACTACACGCCCGGTCTTGCTCAAACCCAGCTCTTCAGCAACAGCCTTCGCCGTCAGTGGATGATCGCCCGTGATCATGATCACTTTGATCCCGGCTTCTTCACACTTGTGGACCGCGGCTTTCGCTTCACCACGCGGCGGATCGATCATTCCCGCGAGACCGAGCAACGTCAGGTTGTTCTCGGCATCTTCGACCGTGGCCTGTTGTTTATAAGCAATCGCCAAAACGCGCAGCGCCTCACCCGCCATCACCCGTGCGCGCTCCAGCACATCCGCGCGGCGCACTTCGTCAAGCTGCTCGACGCCCGCTTCCGTCAAAATCATCGAGCACGACCCGACGATCACTTCGGGCGCGCCTTTCGCGTACGCAATCACACCACTCGGCGTTTGGTGCAGCGTCGTCATGCGCTTCGTTTCGGCCGTGAACGGAATCTCAGAGATGCGTAAGAACTCCGCGTCGAGTGCGCGTTTGTTTAGACCAGCTTTCGCGGCCGCGACGACGAGCGCGCCTTCAGTCGGATCGCCTTTGACTTCCCACGTACCGGAACCATTTTTCTGCTCGACACGCGCATCCGAAGCGAGTACGCCGGCGCGTAACAACGTCGACAAAACTTCCGATCGGGCAACACCGGAGCCGTTCGCAGAGAACGTTCCGGTCGGTTCGTAGCCCGTGCCCGAAACCTCGATCGTGTGGCCCGCAACGTAAAGCTGCCGCACAGTCATCTCGTCTTTCGTCAACGTGCCGGTCTTGTCTGAACAAATCACAGAAGTGCTGCCGAGCGTTTCAACCGCAGGCAGACGACGAATCAACGCGTTACGACGGACCATTCTTTTCACGCCGAGCGCGAGCGAGATCGTGACCACCGCCGGCAACGCTTCAGGCACAACAGCGACCGCGAGCGCGACGCCAAAGATCAACATCTCGACAAAAGGCTGACCGCGAAAAAGTCCGAGCGCGACGATGACGGCGACGACTGCAAACGCCGCGCGTGCCAGCGATTTACCGATGCGATCGAGGTTCTTCTGTAAGGGCGTCTTCGCAGTGTCGACCTCTTCGAGCATTCGCGCGATCTTGCCGAACTCCGTCGACATCCCGGTGGCGACGATGAGTGCGCGGCCGCGGCCGTACGTCACCGCAGTCCCGGCAAACGCCATGTTTTTTCGATCGCCGGCCTGCAGTGCCTCTTCCGGAAGCGCACGCGTGTGCTTTCAACCGGCGCGGATTCACCCGTCAGTGGTGCTTCAACTGTTTGCAGGTTGACGGCTTCGATTAACCGCGCGTCGGCGGGAACCTTGTCGCCGGTCGATAAAATAATGACATCACCGGGAACGAGATCGCGTGCGGGAACGCGTTGATCTTGTCCATCGCGGATCGCTGTCGCCGAAGGCGCGGCCATTTCACGAAGTGCTTCGATCGCGCGCTCGGCGCGAAACTCCTGTATGAAGCCGAGAATCACGGCGAAAAGCACGATCACCGTGATCGCAATCGCTTCAACGCCGTGACCTAAAAACGCGGAGAGTGCTGTTGCGAGCAACAGGATGATGATAAGGACGTTTTTGAACTGTTCGAGCAGGATGGTCCATGGAGAGACGTGAGTTCGGGCTTGAAGTTCGTTTGGACCATACTCTTCCAGCCGCTTTGCGACTTCATCAGAGCTGAGTCCATCCGGACTCGTCTCCAAACGCTTAAAGCTATCTTCTACGGTTAATGTGTGCCAGGCGGGACCACCAGTTTTCGGAGAACGGGACATTCCCTAATCCTTTCGCGCGTCAACGCGGTATGACGTATAAACGCCGCGCTAAAAGGAAAACCCTTTGCGCGCCGCTTTAGCCGCAAAAGGTCTTGGTCGTGGAGCTGAATGGTTGCCCTACCCGATGCGCCGGGGCCCATGTTGAGCACCGTGTTGACGGCGGCACCGGACCAAAGTGGCAGGTGACCTACTCCCCTTTTCGTAGTCTGATTCTACGCATGTAGTATGACTGGTGTCCAATCATCACTTCGGAGACGTGAATGCGGATACTTTTGGTAGAGGATGAACCGAGTGCGGCCACGATGCTCGCCAAGGGACTGCGCGAAGAGGCTTACGCAGTAGACATCGCACCCGATGGTGAAACGGCGTTGGCACAAGCGTTTGACAACGATTACGACCTGATCGTGCTCGACATCGTGCTGCCCGGTAAAGATGGTTTTAAGGTGTGCCGCGAGTTGCGCGCCAACGATTTGACGGCTCCGGTGCTGATGCTTACCGCGCGCGATGCGGTGGAGGACAGAGTCGAAGGACTCGACTCCGGCGCGGACGACTATCTGCCAAAACCATTCGACTTCGAAGAACTATTAGCCCGCGTGAGAGCGCTGTTGCGGCGCAAACCCGCGCTGTATCCGGAAGTGATCACGGTTGCCGATCTATCGCTTCACACGCGCACGCGTCAGGTGACACGCGCGGGACAAAGTATTGATTTAACTGCGAAGGAGTATGCGTTGCTGGAGTATCTTGCGCGTCGCGCGGGCGAAGTTGTCAGCCGTGCCGACATCGCCGAACACGTCTGGGACGAATCGTACGATCCGTTTTCGAAAGTGATTGAAGTGTTTATTCAAAGGTTGCGCCGAAAAGTCGACGAAGGTCAGGCGCTGAAACTGATCCACACGCGACGTGGCGAAGGCTACGTGCTGACGACGAAAGAGACTGACGCCGATGATTGATACAGTCAGAGGGCGTCTCACTTTGTGGTACGTCAGCTCACTCGCTTTTATCCTGATCTTATTCGGGATCTCAGTCTACGTGATGCTTTCACGC
>DASUPR010000069.1:0-2325 GCA_036281015.1 Pyrinomonadaceae bacterium | reverse complement strand
CGTTGACAAACGTGCGTACGCCGCCGTCGACGGCTTCCGTGAAGCGTCCCTCGCTCAATGGGCCACGCATGCGATAACTCATCTCGCCCAACACACCCTCGGGCAATTGGCCCTGGACCGTGCGGCTAAACCTCGTGAACGAATTCTTCGAAGCGGCGGAGACGACCAGCAACAATGAGCGCGTGCGTGTGTTTTTGCCGGCGATGTTCCACTCGTTAGCAAGACGCTGTGAGAACTCGTCGATCGGTTGTCCGTCGGTGGAGTCGACCATCGCGACGTAAAGCTCGATCTTGGTTTTCTCTTTCAGGTTCGCCAACAGGCCTTCCAGCCGCGTCTTCGTTTGAGGATCGATGACGCCGGCAGAATCGGTGACGTAACTGGCCGGCGCGGCCAACTGGCTCGATTGGGCCAGCGGCGTGACAGTGCTAAGCAAGAACAAAGTGACAGCTGCGAGCACTGCCAATCCGAAGTTCAATACTCGATATGTTGGGAGCATTTCGATGTTTTCCGTGTTGAGCTTGGGGGACGATTCGGCGGCCATGATAACATCTCTTCGCCTCTTATGCCTTTGCCGAACTCTTCGAATCGCAAATGAGTGAACTCGATGAAGCCTGGGCGTCAGCACTTGCGGAAGCCGAGCAAAAAGCACGTCTCGCCGGACGCCGCGACGTGGCCGACTACCTGGCGCTGCGCAATTCCAACGATCTTTTGCGCACGGCCGGGATTGATTGGCTACTGACGAGCTTCACGAACCTCGCCGGCGATGCGAACCGCGCGGGTGCGAGTATTCAACTTTCACGCACCGATAGCCACCGCTTTCACATCGGCAATTCCACGATGGTCGGACGTCTCGTGACCCTGACAAATGGCATCCGCAGGTTGTCAGTCGAAGCAGGCTGGCCGCGCGCGCCACGCGACGGAATCGTCCGCGGCGGCGGCCTCGCGGCCGGGCACATTCTTCATCTCGGAATCCGATCCGCGAGCGACGAACTGTTGTTGTCGAAATCCTCCGCGGGCTTACCACAATGGATCATGGTCAACCGCAACGGCCTGCTCCTCCACGAGTCTGACATCCGCCGCCACCTTCAGATCCTCCTCGATCTCCGGACCTGAAGCCCTCCTGAGAAACCAAACCTTTTCCGTAAGGTGTGCACCTTTTGGCGTTACGGGTAGGCCGACCCTCGGATTTCCTGCGCAAAAATGAGGGCTTTCTCGCGTCGGGGTACAAAGGCACAACACTTGCCAACCAATGCCACAGCGAAACCCGCTGGCTGAGGATCATTCCCCAGGCCCGATGACTTCTGAGGAGATAAGAGAATGAGGAAGCACACACTGAAGTTTTCAATCATGGCTGCGGCGTTGGTGGCGCTCAGCCTGCCGGTTGTAGCGACTGCTCAATGGGGACGAGATCGTTATCCAGACAATCGCGGCGGTTATGGACGCTATGACGAGCGAGCCGTACGCGACTCAGCTCACCGGCTCGATCGTTTAGCCAAAGACTTCGAACGCGACATGGACCGCGCGCTGGATCGCAGCCGCGCGAACGGCACCAGCCGCGAAGATCGCATCAACGAACAAGTTCATCAGTTTCGTCGCGCAGCCGGTGATTTCAAATCTCGCGTCGGCAACGGCCGCGACCTGAACCGCAGTGCTGACGAAGCGCGCAGAATGTTGCAGGAAGCGCAGCAAGTTGATCGCGTCGCGCGGCCGCGCTGGTACGACGGCCGTTTGTCGTCGCAGTGGTCAGCGATTCAACGCGAACTGCGATTCATCAGCGACGTCTACGGTTTCAGATACGGCGGCGGCTTTGGCCGTAACGACGACTGGCGCCGCGACGACGACTATCGACGTGATGACGACTACCGCCGCCGGCGCGATGACCGCGATCGTAACAACGATTGGTGGCGAAGAATTCCATTCCCTCAGTAATTTCACTGCTTGAACCCGACACCGCCCGTAACCTACCCGTTCTTTATGACTTCCTTTCGAAGGCCTCGGCGACGCCGGGGCCTTTGCCCTTTCTGTGCGGTTGTGCTTTTTTGTGAAGCACATGGCCGGCACCCTTTATCTTGTTGCGACACCGATCGGAAACCTCGCGGACATCACGCATCGCGCTTTGCAGGTTCTGCGAGACGTCGATCTGATTGCGTGTGAAGACACGCGGCACACGCGCAAGTTGCTACTGCACTACGGTATCGACACGAAGACGATCAGTTATCACGAGCACAACGAACAGCAACGTGCTGCGGAGTTGATTGAGTTGCTGAAGCAGGGAAGCGACGTCGCCGTTGTTTCCGACGCGGGCACGCCGGCGATCAGCGATCC